>CAOKPF010000049.1 GCA_948470565.1 uncultured Clostridium sp. | reverse complement strand
TATTTTACAAGGCATAGGGGATTTTTACTCTTTTAAAAGTGTTTAAAATGAGATATTATTTTACCATAATTTTTATGATATGTAAACATTTTATTAGAATATATTTATTTTTTTCTCTTTTTATGATATTATTATGGTGATATAATGAATTTTTTAATTAGTTTACTTGGAGCATGTTTTGGAATTATTTTAGCTATAGTTATTATTGTAATAATTATATATCTAAAAATAAGAAAGGAAGTTGGCGGTTCAAATATGAAAATACTTACAAATGCTGCAAGACAGGCTGCTAGTAATCCTCAAGAATTTAGTGGAGAAATTAAAAATGTAAGTGGTATGACATCTATATATGAACCTAGAATATTAGAAGATTTTCCAGATTTTAATAAAGAACTTCTTTTTAACAAAATTGAAACTTGTTTAAATGCAATTTTTAACTCTCTTGAAAATAAGCAAATTAGTAGTAATGATGAACTTGAACTACTATCAAATTTTTTACAAGAAAAAATAGATGATCTTAATAGTACTAATACTAATATAAGATATGACAATATAAAATTTCATAGACATGCAATAAAAGGTTATACAAAAGCTGATAGAGTTGCTACAATTACTACATCATCAACATTAGAATATAATTATATAAATGATAAAGATAACAAATACAAAGATGTTAAGAAACAAACACGATATACATGTAAATTTGTATATGTATACAATACTAATACTCTTAAAAGTGCTAATAATTCTAAGCTTGATAAAAAGGTTTTTATACTAAATTGCCCAAATTGTGGTGCACCACTTAATAATCTAATTAACAATAGATGTGAGTATTGTGGTATTGGAATAAATGAAATTAACTTAAAAATTTGGAAAATATGCTCATATAGTGAAGATTATAAATAATACAAAATAGACTTTTTTACAGTTACTTTTTTCATGTTAAATAATATTAAACTTAATGATAAATACTTTATAAAAGTGGCTGTAAAAAAAGTAATAACGAAAAGGGACTTTTTTACAGCCCCAAAATTTTTCAAAATTTCCCTTTTCTACAATCTGTAAATAATAACAATAAGACATCTAATTTTCTATATTTTTCTATATTTTAGTATTTTATCATACAAAGCTAATTTGCAATAGAACTTAAACCTGCTATCTGTACATTTACTACAATTGGATTTTTCTTTAACTTATTTTGAGCATCTATTATTTCATCATATGTATTTGTATTTACATATATATACAAAAAATCTGAACCAGATTTTCCTGCTCCAACTAGCCTAATCCTATCTATATCAAGTCCTGGAAATTCATCTATAGTATACGCTTTATTTTGCTTCGCTCTTTTTTCTGATACAAATACCACTAACATATTATATTCTGCATCTTCCATTCCCATGTTTTTAATATTATTAGCAATATTATCAGTATCTTTTGTAAATAGCTCATCTATATTAAAACCATATACGATAGGATTATTCCTCAAACTTATCATCGCTTTTTCCATATCCTCATATGATGTTGTATTTAAGTAAATAGTAATTTTATTATCATCATTGTAATATGGAACTATTTTTTCTATATCAAGTCCTGGAAATTCATCTGTCATATACTCTTTATTTTGAGAAGCACGTTCATCATTAATAGTTACCATAATCTTATTATACAAAATACCATCTTTAGTTGTATTATTATTTAATTTTAGATATAGCACAATTCCTGCTATAACTACACATATTATAACTGCTACAATAGCAATTATTATTATTTTACCTTTTCCTATACTCTTCTCACTTTTCATATTTTTACCTCCTATGTATTTACAAATATTATATTGCTATTAGTTTAAAAAGTAAATAGATATTTTACTTTTTATAAGAATTAAAAATCTGACAATTCAAAACTTATTAAAAATGTATTTATCCTAATTATCCATGTTGTGGTACGCCACTTAATAATCTAAATAATAATAAATGTGAATATTGTGATATTGGAATAAATGAAATTAATTTAAAAATTTGTAAAATATGCCATATAGTAAATACTACAAATAATTAGAAAAGAGAATGAAGAAAAACTCCTACATTCCCTAAAATTCTCGTGTTTTTCCTTTTTGTATACTATGAATATAACAACAAGACATCTAAAATTACTATATTTTGCTCTATTCTAATATTTCATCACCCATACAAAACTAATTTAAAATAGACCCAAAACCTATTGCATGTACACTTTTTACAATTGGATTTTTCTCTAACTTTTCACTAGACTTTGCTGTTTCATCATATGTATTCGTATTTACATATATATATAATTCATCTATATCATGTACTTTAACTAGTCTAATTTTATCTATATTATCAAGTTCTGGAAACTCATCCACAGTATATGCCTTATTTTGCTCTGATCTTTCTTTTGATACCGATACAACTATAATATTATGGGCTTTTTCATGTTCAACATTATAAACATCTTTATCAAACAACTCCTCTATACTATAACTATCTATATAGGGATTATTTTTCAAACTTATCATTGCCTTTTCCATATCTTTATATGATGTTGTATTTAGGTAAATATCCAATTCATTAGGTGCCTTGCTAACTATTGTTTCTATATCAAGTCCTGGGAATTCATTTGCTGTATACCTTGATAAATATTTTTTACTATTAATACGTGCTACAATTTTATTATACAAAATTTTATCCTTAGTAGAATCACTTTTTAACCTTGGATATATCACAATTCCTGCTATAACTACACATGTTATAACTGCTACAATGGCAATTATTATAATTTTCTTACCTTTTCCTATACTCTCCTCACTTTTCATATTTTTACCTCCTATGTATTTACAATATTATATTGCTATTAGTTTAAAAAGTAAATAGATATTTTATTTTTTAAAGAATTAAAAATCTCACATTTCAAAATTTAATAAAAATATTTTTGTAGTAATTACCCAAGTTGTGGTACACTACTTAATAGTCTAGTAATAATAAATGTTAATATTGTGGTATTTCAATAAATGAAATTAATTTAAAAATTTGAAAAATATGCTCATATAGAGAAAACTACAATGAATTTAGTAAAGAGAAATGAAAAAACTCTTGCATTCCCTAATATTTTCATAAATTCCATTTTCTCGAGATGTAAATTATAACAACAAAACATCTAAATTTGCCATATTTTGCTCTATTCTAATATTTCATCACCATACAAAACTAATTATCTATAGACCCTAAACCTACTATATGTGCATTTACTACAATTGGATTTTTCTTTAACTTATTTTTAGCATCTATTATTTCATCATATGTATTTGTATTTACATATATATATATAAAATCTGAACCAGATTTTACTGCTCCAACTTGCCTAATCCTATCTATATCAATTCCTGGAAATTCATCTATAGTATACGCTTTATTTTGCTTCGCTCTTTTTTCTGATACAAATACCACTAACATATTATATTCTGCATCTTCCATTCCCATGTTTTTAATATTATTAGCAATATTATCAGTATCTTTTGTAAATAGCTCATCTATATTAAAACCATATACGATAGGATTATTCCTCAAACTTATCATCGCTTTTTCCATATCCTCATATGATGTTGTATTTAAGTAAATAGTAATTTTATTATCATCATTGTAATATGGAACTATTTTTTCTATATCAAGTCCTGGAAATTCGTCTGCTGTATATTCTTTAGTTTGAGAAACACGTTCATCATTAACAAATACTGTAATCTTATTATACAAAATATCATCTTTAGTTGTATTATTATTTAATTTGGGATATAACACAATTCCTGCTATAATTCCACATATTATAACTGCTACAATGACAATTATTATAATTTTCTTAACTTTTCCTGTACTCTCATCACTTTTCATCTCTTTACCTCCAATATATAAAAAATAAAAATACTATTATAAATTAAAAAGGTACCCTACAAAAAATATGTAAATTTCTGCTTATTTATAGGGTACAATATCTAATTTATTTTGTTTTTTATATTTATGTTCCATTTACTCCAGAAGTATACCATTCTTGCATTTCTTCCAATGAAATTCCTGTACTTTTCCATGTATGAATAGTTATAATTAATTTACCATAGTCATACATTGTTGCAATATCATCTTTTCTATCTCCATTAAAATCTCCTGTTATCATTCTATTTCCAACTCTATCTGCTGAATATTTTCCATTTCCACTATCAAACCATGAACTAAAGTCTTGGAATGAACCACCAGTAGACATATACATATGATGTGCTACTCTACTACTGCCATAATCATACATAGCAGTTATATCATCTCTTCCATCTCCATTAAAGTCTCCCGCTTTTACTCTACCTGTTACACTACTAGCTTTATATTTCCCTATACCAGTTGTACGCCAAAGTTGGAATGGATTAAAACTACTACCAGTTGATAACCACACTTGTAATCCTGCATTAAGATTTCCATAATCATATATTGCACAAACATCATCTCTTCCATCTCCATTAAAATCTCCTGCAGCTATTCTACCTGTTACATTACTTGCAACATAATTACCTGCTCCAGAATTATACCAGTGATTTTCTGAAGTAAAACCATTACCATTTGATAACCATACGTGCAATACTGCTATATTGTTGCCATAATCATACATAGAACATATATCATCTTTCCCATCTCCATTAAAATCTCCTGCAACCATTCTATCAAATACATTTAATGCATCATATCCTCCATTAGTAAAATACCATACTTTCTCGCTTTCAAATCCACTACCATTTGATAACCATACATGAATTCTTACTGTATTGTTACCATAATCATACATACCAGCAATATCATCTTTTCCATCTCCATTAAAATCTCCTGCAACTAACCTTCCATTTACCCTTTGAGCATTATATTCTGTACTAGGTTCAATGTACCAATTTTGTGGATCGCTTAATCCATTTCCTAATGCTAACCATACTTTTAATTTTGCTGTTTCTCCAGTATAATGATAAAATCCTGCAATATCGTCTTTCCCATCTCCATTAAAATCTCCTGATACAACTCTATTTTCTACAAAATGATATTCTGCTAATTTCATAAAACTATTATATACATTTAATCTACCACCTGTAACAGTTTCACTAAGAGATGAACATTTATCTACTCCTTGTAATATTGCCCACTTTAACTGTTCTGTAGTAGCACCTTTATAGTACGACTTTAATAATGCAACTGCACCTGTAACCTGCGGAGCAGCCATCGAAGTTCCACTCTTATAATTATAATCGCGACCAGGTATAGTAGAAAGTATATCCTCACCTGGTGCTCCTAAATCAACATTTGCACTGCCATAATTTGAATTGTGTCCTAATTGATCATTTTCATCAGTATTTGCTACTGATATTATATTATCAAGATTAAAGCTGGCAGGATAATAAGAAATTAGATCTATTGTTGTATTTGCATTACCTGCAGCTGCAATAAATATTCCTTTATAATTCTGAATAGCTTTATATAAAGAATCATTGTAGCGAGTAAATCCTCCACTAAAATTTAAAATTGTAATATTATGATTTATCGCATATCCAATTGCACTAACAGTATTTAATACATCTCCTGTACCATCACTTTTCCATACTCTAAGTGGTATCATTTTTATATTCCAACAGACTCCAGCAACGCCTTGACTATTATTCCCAACAGCGCCTATTATTCCTGCTACGTGTGTTCCATGCCCATTAGGATCTGTCATACCATATCCATCCTTAACAAAATCTGCTCCAAGTGACACATCTACATTTGCTGCTAAATCTGGATGTGTAGCATCTATACCGCTATCAATAACTCCAACTTTTACGCTATTATCCCCAGTAGTATAATCCCACACAGACTTTACTGATATTTTATCTAATGCATATTGACCAGAAGAATGAGTATCATTTGGATTAACACTAGCTATTGATGTAATGTAATTTTTAGATACACTTTCTACAAAATCTAACTGTTTAATTTGACTTATTAATTCTTCAACTTTTTCATTTCCTGGCTCTATTAATTCCAATTCTAATATTTGTGTAAATTCATCAAAATTAATTAATTCATTATTTTCATAATCGCCTTCCATTTTAGTTAAATCGTTAATATTTTTTATATTATCACATTTAAAATCTTCTATACTATATTCTTTATTTATTTCACTAAATTCATGTTTTATTACAACCAATACACGTGTATTATCGTACTCATCATCTTCTAATTCAGTTGTAGCTTGTATACTCATTCCAAAAACAAAAATTAACATTAATAATGATATTATTATTTTATTTTTCATCATTACCTCCTTTATATACTAATAATTTAAACATATATCTTTCATAAAATGCTATACTTCTTATTCATACACTCACCTCCATTCTATATATTTCTATTTTTAAAAATATTGTAGAAATTTTGATTTTTTATAATGTATAAATAATAATAAAAATTATAACTTTCTATAAATATTCATAAAAAATTTTTTATTTTTTATTGTATCATATATATTTTAATCAAATTAATTATATGTCGTAAAATGTCGTTTTTTGTAGGTTAATTTAAAAATTTTAATTTAGGAATGTTTTTTTACGCTTTTATACATGTTTTCTTCTATAAAATATTTTCTATTTTTATGTATTAAAAAATTGTAATATTGTATAGTACAAAATAAAAATCAAGTATTTATTTTTCATTTTACACAACATTCATATATACAAAAAATAAGCTTGAACTATATTTTAACTTCAAACTTATCTCTTTAATACTTTTTTTACACTAATATCATTATTATAAAAACTTTGAAATCCAAATATAAAATTTAAAAAATTGTTATAAAATTTTTTCGGATTTTTCTGTCATCTCTTTTTTACAATCATATTTTTATTTTCTAAATTTATTTTTTTCTTCTAATTATTGTACCATAATCAAGTTCATATGGTATCTTAATTTTTACAAGTTGCCCTTTTATACCTGGATTTATTGTATCTATTTTTTCATTAGTCTTTATATCAAATAATTCTTCTATTATAAATTTTTGTGAATTTATACTATCTGAATACAAAATCTCAAGACTATCTCCTAACTTAAGCTTGTTTTTTATCTCAACTACATATATGTAATTTTCACACTTTTCTACTACCTTAGCTCCATATTCATATTCCAAATTTTCACTTTGACCATCAAAATCGTGAATATCTTGATTATTACTATCTGAAAAATAAAATTCTGATAGTCCTCTAGTTTTAACTTTTTTTAATTCTTCTAAATAAATATCTGGATCATATTCACTTGCTTTTCCTGATTTTTTTAAGTTCACATATTCATCTATAGCTTGTCTATATGTTCTAACAACAGTAGCCAAATAATACTCTGTCTTAAGTCTTCCCTCAATCTTTAAACTATCTAATCCCATATCTACAATTAAAGGTATTTGCTTTATTAAACACATGTCTTTTGATGAAAAAAGGTATGTACCTCTTTCATCAAAATCAACATTTATTTTGCTATCTGGATTATTAACCTCACTTGCAACAACGTTATATTGCCATCTACAACTTTGTGCACAATCTCCTAAATTTGCACACCTATCTGCTAAATATTTACTCAAATAACATCTTCCAGAATATCCAAAACATATAGCACCATGTATAAACATTTCAATTTCTAAATCATTTGGTTTATTTTTCATTATATAGTCAATTTTTTCTTTGCTAAGTTCTCTTGCAAGAATTATTCTTTTTGCACCATATTCATGCCAAAAATTACAGTCATGAACGCTTACAGTATTAGCCTGTGTACTTATATGTATTGGCATATCAGGTGCTAGTTCTTTTATCTTCTGTATTACACCTACATCACTTGCAATTATTGCATCTGCTCCAATATTTGATAACTTTTTTACTTCTTTTTCAATTTCATCATAATCTTCATCGTGAGCATATATATTTAATGCTACATATACTTTCTTTCCTATACTATGAGCATATTTTATAGTTTCCTCTAAAGTATCACTATTCATATCTGCTCTAGTTCTAAGTGATAATTTCGCAGTTCCTGCATAAATTGCATCTGCACCATATTTAAAAGCAACCTTTGCTTTTTCTACACTTCCTGCTGGAGCTAATAATTCTGGTATCTTCATAAAAATTCCTCCTACCTAAAATATATTTCTTTCATACTTTTTGAATCTATATCTTGTGTACCCGCCGATTCACATATTATAGTTGGCTCTAAATTTAATTCATGTAATACCTCTGCTACATCTTCAAAACTAGGTCCAAACCCTTCATCAGAAAATGTTACATGTCTTTTCTCACCACCATTTTGTGTATATTCCATTTTGCTAAAATGGCTATGAAAGTTTTTCATTCTATCAATTCCAAGTTCATCTATATACATTTTTAGTTCATTTCTCCACTCACTTACACTATTTAACCTTCCTAGACTTCTACAATATAAATGTCCAAAATCTATTGTTGGAATAAGTCTATTATCTACTTTACACATTTTTATAATTTCCTTACTATCACCTAGCTGATTAATTTTTCCCATAGTTTCGGGACATATAGTTATATCACCTAAGCCTAATTCATCTGCTTTTTCATAAGCTTTTTTTAATAAATTACATGAACTTTCAACTGCATACTCTCTATCAAGTCCAAGAAGTGCACCTGCATGTACAACTATTCTAGTTGCTCCCATTTTTTTTGCAACACTCATTGTATCAGTTATATATTTTATTGTATTTATCTTCTTTTCCTCTTCTTGTGTAGACAAACTTATATAATACGGACTATGTACACTTAAAATTATGTTATACTTTTGTGCTTGCTTAAATATTTTTTCGCATTTATCATCACTTACTTTAACACTTCTAGAACATTGATATTCATATGCATCTAATCCTATACTACTTAAATATTCAGGTATATCTTCTGAATTTTTTAATCCTTTATCATAAAATGCTTGTGGATTCCCCGCAACTCCAAATTTAATCATCTCATCACCTTTTTAAACTATTTAATGTATATATTATATACTCTAAATTAATATTTGTAAATATAAATAAAAATAAATGCAAAAAAAACAAGTATAAAAAAGAAATTTCCTTAATTTATACTTGTTTTTAAAATCTATGAGTCCATTATAACAGTATAACCAATATCATTAAATGTAACTTTAAAAGCTTGATTGCACTTTACTTTAATAACATAACAGCCTTTTTTTTCAGAATAAGTCCAGCCTGTAATTTCTTCATCTTTAGAATTTTTTATAACAACTAATTCTTCAGGTGATTTTTCATTGTCAATATCTACAAACATAAACTCCGCTTTATTTTTATTTACTTCCAATTCTACCCTATAATATGGTGTAACATAATTATATTTGAAATGTTTTTTTCTAATGTAATCAAAATAAAAACGAAATTCTGGTATATTAGGATATTGCAAATGATGACCAGCATACATATACTCCTGCACTTGCCACTGTCCTTTATCCATTATTACTTTATTATCATCTATTTCTTTGCCATCTTTAACATATTTTTCTATATTAAAAACGTAAAATGGATATTTGTACCTTTCCACTGTTATACTTTCTTGATAAAAGTCAATTCTACCAAGCTTAGCAGATGGAAAATTTGAAACAAACAAAAATATTATAACTAAAATAATAATAACAATTATAACTTTTGCAACTAATGGTATCTTAGCTGCATTATATTTATTTTTTGGAATGCCATTATCTTCATGTTTTTCTATTGAAATTGATGGTAATTTAAATGATGGTAGTTTTAATTTTGGCATTTGTATACTTGGAAGTCTTATTTTTTTCTTTGTTTTTGTAAGTGCCTTTATTCTACTCCGCTTAGGCTTACCTATTTTTAGTCTCTTTGCTTTAATACTTTTCATATAATTCCTCCTTTAATTTAATACTTATTAAACTACAATTATATCTATTACATGCTAGTATTTTAACATAATTTTAGTATTCTGTCAACAAATATAATTTTAATCCCTAGATAATTTAATAAAATTATACAAACTATATAATAGACTAAATAGCAAAATATGAAAAATATATCATAAAATATTATATACATTTTTCTACAATAGTTTTATTAATTATATGTATTATCATTTTTTAGACTACAAAACTTATTTATCTCTGCCCCCAAAAATATTATATAAAAGCAGCTATATGTCCACATCATAACCAGCATTAATGCCGTTAAACTTCCATAGGTTATAGAAAAATTCTTAAAAATATCTAAATATTTTGAAAATATGAAAGATATTATAATAAGTGCAACGGAACTAAAAACTGCTCCATAAATTTGACTTTTAAAAGTAATTTTATAACCTGGTACAAACTTGTATACACATAAAAATAATAAAAATGCCATAAATATAAATAATATTTGTATCATAAATTCAGAGATTATACTGTAATCTTCTAAAAGCTTAAATTTCTCTTGCATTACAGAAATTATAGTACCTCCAAATACTAATATAACTACTCCAATTACTACTAATACTATAAAAATAGTAGTTTTTAAAATAGACGTTATTTTCAAATAAATCATTGATTTTCTTTTATTCTCATTAAAATTATATACTAAATGAAGTCCTTTTATTAAAGCAAACAAACCTTTATCAGCAGAAAACAATGTAAATATTAATGATATAGAAATTGTTCCTATTGACTGAGAATATACTTCTCTTATAATCTCTAATACCATTTCATTCATACTTGATGGTATTACTCTTGATATTATACTAAATAATTCTTGTTCCTGTATATTTGTATATTGAATAAGTGTCAATAATAAAATAATAAATGGTATAAATGACAATATAACATAATAAGCGCATTGTGCAGAAAGTCCACTTATATTATCTATTTTCATATTATTTAACACTGTCTGTATTGATGTAAATTTCCTTTTTATATTAATCATAACTTATCCTGTAACTATTATGGATTATAAATATAAAATTATGTATAAATTCGATTATAAAATAGTTAAAATAAGATCTGTAAATAAATTTACATATTATTTTATGAAATTTTACAAAAAATAAAGGCGATGTAAAAAAAGTCAAATTATAACAACAAAAATCATTGAAAATACATATGTAAATTCAATGATTTTTTAGTTTTTTTATAGCCCCTTTATTTAATATATATTTATTATAGTATCATTTCCATTATGATTTTTGTTTTCATCTACTTTTGGTTCTTCAGGCTGTGCTGTTGTATGTAAATTACATGTTTCACCTGGTAACATAAATCCCCAATCACTAGGTTTTACTGCTGGCACCCCTTCTCTTGTAATAAATGATCTTTCTTCAGCATTAGGACAAAATTCGGTTGCTATTTTTCCTGATTCAGGACATATTCTTACCATTTTATGTATTGTACAAGTTTCAGTAGGAACTTTTCCTTTAGCTACTAAATCAACACCAGTTTGATCTCCTCTTTGGTCTGCCCTACATGCATCTGTTGCAACCTTTCCTGATATTCTACATAATGGTGCTGTAATTACACTACTTGGCTGCTCAAATCTTTTTGCTTCTTTATTTGAACATATTGCATTCATAACAGTGTTAAACAATGGCATACAAGCATATGGATATGGTCTGTTAATTGATTTACCTTTTGATGGCTCTCCACCAACCTCATCATAACCATTCCAACAAGCAATTGTATAATATGGTGTAAAACCACAAAACCATTGATCTAAATCCTTATCTGTATTTCCAGTTTTTCCACACACCTCAATTGCACCATTTTTTACTCTTACATATCCTCTTGCAGTACCACCAGGTGCTTCACATACAGAATTTAGACAATCAATTAACATATATGCTGTTGAATCTTCCATAACTTTATTTGAAACTGGATTATTTACAAGAAGCTCATTTCCATCTTTATCTAATACCTTAGTATATAATCTAGGCTCTACATGAACACCGCCATTTGCTATTGTTGCATAAGCATTACACATCTCAAGTACACTTGCACCATGTGTAAGTCCACCTATTCCAAGTGCTGCTGGTCTTTCATCATTGTCTTTTTTATTCTGACTAGCTGATACTAAATGTTTAAGTCCACAATTTTTCACAAAATTAAATGCATAAGATGTATCAACTAACATATTAGCTCTAATTGCAGGCAAATTCATAGACTGTTTTATTGCCTCTCTTACTGTTTGATAACCTTTAAATCCAGTATAATAATTCTTTGGATTCCAGCCTGGTGAATTTACAAGTTGACTATCATCAACACCAGCTCCAGGACTAAGTAATCCTAGTTCAAACGCTGGTCCATAAGCACCAAGTGGTTTCATACATGATCCTGGTTGTCTAAGAAGTTGTGTTGCTCTATTAAATGTTCTAGCTCCCTCCTTTTCACTTGCTCCACCAATAAGTCCTAATACACTACCATTAGTATGATCCATTACAACCATTGCAGATTGCATAAAGTCTCCTGCTCTATCTTTATAGAATATTTTAGCATTATTATATGCATCATCAATAGCTTTTTGAACTGTTAAATCCTGAGTTGTATATATTGTAAGACCTGCGGTATATAAATAATTTTCTGCAACAGCTTTTGACATATTTCTCTGTTCCATTAGGTCATCTCTTACTTGCTCAAATACAGCATCAACAAAATAGCTTTGTACTCCAGCATTCTCTACTATTTCCTCTTTTTTGAATACTAACTCATATTCATCAGCTTGCTTATACTCCTCATCATTTATAAAGCCTAATTTTAGCATTTGCTTTAAAACAAGTTTTTGTCTTGCAATAAGCTTTTCTTTTGCCTCTTCACTAGCATAAGGATTTGTCGATTCTGGTGACTGAATAATTGCAGCAAGTACTGCCGCCTCTGCAATATTTATATCTTTTGCAGATTTTCCAAAATAATCCTGAGATGCTACCTCTATACCATATGAACCATCTCCCATATATATAGTGTTTACATATTCTTCAAATATTTCCTTTTTGTCCATCATTTTCTCAAGAGTTACAGCTCTATACCATTCTCTTATCTTTCTTTGCCATGAGCCCTCCTTATCATTAGTACTATTTTTAATAAGCTGTTGAGTTATAGTACTTCCTCCAAAATTAGAACTACCACCATTAATTACATAAGTAAATATAGCACCCAATGTTCTTTTTAAATCAACACCATGATGAGTAAAATATCTTTCATCTTCAATAGCAATTACTGCATCTATTGCATATTTGGGTAAATCTTCATAGCTAATTCTTTTTCTATTCTCAGAACTATGAAATTCTCCTGTTTGAGTCTGACCTGAACTATCAAAAACATATGTAGTAAGATTTTGATTTCTTAAATCTTCTAAATTTACTCCTTCTGTTTTATCAATTATTCCAGTAAGAACTCCAACTACAACTCCCACTCCGATTATTATTAAAGCGATAAATACAAAAAGACAAATTCTAAAGATCTTCCAACCAATCTTTTTGTTTTTTTTCTTTTTAGCTTTAACTTCCTTAGCATTTAGTATATCGTCTTTTTCCATTTTTGCTTTTCTTGAAGGCTTGGCTTTAACTTTTTTTACCTTACCTTTTTTATCACTGTTTTTTTCCATCTTTTCACCTCGTTAAAGATATTTACCAATCAAAAAATATATCACTAAAGTTTCCTCGTATATTAAGACTTATTTTCAAAGCATTTTTTACTTTTTCCATTATACTTATATCAAGACTTCCAATTTTATATTTAAGTCTTGATTTATCAATAGTTCTTATCTGTTCTACTAATATAACAGAATCTTTTTCTAAACCACTATGTATTGTTTTAATTGGTATATGAGTAGGTAAACTTGATTTTACTTTACTAGTAATAGGAACAATTATTACTGTTGGACTATATTTATTACCTATATCATTTTGAACTATAAGTACAGGCCTTGTACCCTTCTGCTCACTTCCTATTACATTTCCTAAACTTGCTAAAAATATATCTCCACGTTTAAATTCCAAAATTTCACCTTACTTCCATATATTATACACTATTTCTAAAAAAAATCAAATACTTTTTCTATTTTTTTGTAATTTCAAATAGATTATATGTTATATCTATATAGCCTTGATTTTCTTTATTATATACTATAAGTTCTAATGGTGTTCCATCATCCCTTTTTGTAATAAGCTCAAGTCCCAAAACACCTTTTCCACCTTCAATCATATCCATATATTCTTTATAAATTTCACACTCTTTATCAGAAAATGTAATTTTATAATTTATTACCTCTTCCTCCTCTATTATATCTGCTTTACAGCAACTTATATCTTCCCTTATCTTAATTTCATTAAATAATGTTATAAAGGTTTGAATACTCATTAAATTATTCTTTTTAACTATATATTCACTCATAGCAAATTCACTTACCTCATTTGAATTTGTTATTTTTACTAAACCATCTTCAATTAAATATGTAATTTTATCTCCCTGCTCATTCCCTGTTTCAAATTTAAAACTTTCTTTTCCATCATTACTTTTATACCACTCTTTTACTGAATAGATATTAGTATTTTTATTACTATTTATAGTTACTGTATATTCTGTATAGTATGCTAACATATTAAATATATCAGTATTATCATCAATATTTATTGTTCCATTACCATCTTTATTTAGCAAATATACTGTAAATGCAATAAGAATGCTAGCAACAGCAAGTGCAAATAGCATTATTGATATTAAACTTACATTTTTCCTATTTAATGTAATATTCTTTATAAACATAAAAATCTCACCTATATTTCATAATTCATTATATGAAATATGGGTAAGAGTATTCTTGTTATTTTTTATAAATTATTATCTTTTTAACGATTTTATATTTGCAATTTCTTCTTTTAAGTCATTTAATTTTCTTCTTATTTGTACTAGTTCTTCCTCAGTTACATTATGTTTTATCTCGTCTTTTACTGAATTTGTCATTGTATCAACGTCCTCTTTTAAGAATGATAGTAACTCTAGTATATCAAATCTTGTTGATTTATACTCTGAAGCTCCAGATGAAATTAAATTTCCTTCTGGCGAATATGTTTCTTCATAGTTTGGAATTGTGCATGGTATTTTAAATTTATCATAAATTGCATTTTTTAAAGCCTGCTCAGATGAATATTCTCCATGTACTAAAAATATATTCTTTGGTTTTTGAACCATATTTGAGATCCAAGTCAACATTCCATTTTTATCTGCATGACCTGAAAATGCATCTAATGTTCTTACCTCTGCATTTACTGCAATTTCTTCACCAAATATTTTTACTACTCTTTCTCCTGACATTATTTTTTTACCAAGTGTTCCTTCTGCTTGAAATCCAACAAATAGTATTGTACATTCTGGTCTATACAAATTGTGTTTTAAATGATGTTTAATTCTTCCAACTTCACACATTCCACTAGCAGATATTATTACTTTTGGTGTCATATCTTCATTTAAAGCTTGTGATTCCTCTGCGCTATTTACAAAATGTAAATTATCAAATTCCAAAGGATTATCTCCCTGTAATAAATATCTTAACGCATCATCATCATAATATTCAGGACTCTCTTTAAATATTTTAGTTGCATTTACAGCAAGTGGACTATCTACGTAAACTGGTATTTTATTTATTTTTTCACCTATTCCCTTTAGTGCTGCATATTTGTTTATTTCATATAATATTTCTTGAGTTCTTCCAACAGCAAATGATGGTATAATTACATTTCCCCCCCTATTTATTGTATCTAGTAATATCTGAATGAATATGGAAGATTGATCCTCTATTTTTCCATGTAACCTATCTCCATAAGTAGATTCCATTACCAAATAGTCTGCTCCCTCTATATATGTTGGATCTTTTATTATTGGCATATCTAAATTTCCAAGATCTCCTGAAAATACTAATTTTTCTTCCTTTCCATTTTCTTTTATATATAATTCAACTATGCTTGAACCTAACATATGTCCTGCATCTACCAATACAAAAGATAGTTCATCATTTATTACTACCTCTTCATCATAATTTATCCCTTCGAATAATTTCATAGAATCTATTCCATCTTGTGCAGTATACATTGGATCGGTTGGCTTTTTACCTGCTCTTTTCCTCTTTTTATTTACCCATTCTATTTCTTTTTCTTGTATATGTCCACTATCTGCAAGCATTATTGAACACAAATTTACAGTAGCATTAGTTGCATATATTTTTCCTTTAAATCCAGATTTATATAGTTTTGGAATTCTTCCACTATGATCTATGTGTGCATGAGTAAGTATCATAAAATCTATTTTTGATATATCAAATGGAAAATCTTCATAATTTTGCATCTGATCTGTAAGTTTTCCTTGAAATAGTCCACAATCAACCAAAAACTTCTTTCCACATGCCTCTACCATATGACAAGAACCTGTTACAGTTCTTGCTGCACCATAAAATGTTATATTCATATTATCAATCTCCTTTATTATTATCTTCCTTTTATTTTTAATAAGTTAATTTTATACAATTATTTTATATTATCTTTAAACTTTTTTCAAGCATTTATACAAAATCAACTAGATAAAATTTCAAAAATTAGGAATATTTGTTACTACTATGAAAAAAATATCCCTTAATTACGAAAAAAGACACAATCCCC
>CAOKPF010000048.1 GCA_948470565.1 uncultured Clostridium sp. | reverse complement strand
CTTCCTCTCTTTTGTTTGATTACATTATACACCATTCTACTTCATTTTTGCAATACATTTATTATAATTTCAAATATTTTTAATAAAATATTACAATATAGATAAATAAATCACAAAATTATTTACATAATTATTGATAATACGATTTTTAATGCAGCAAAGAACAATTATATTTTTGTAAATATAATTAGTTTTTTCAAGAAATGCTTGATGTTATACTAATTGTAATAATTTAATTGTCCACTATCATACACCATTCTTATATATATTATACAATATAATTTCTATTTGCCACGTATTTTTGAAACAACAAAAAATACACCCATTTTTTATTGAGTGTATTAATTATTATTAACATCAACAAATATTTTTTCATAAGGCTTTACATAACCTAATTTTTCTCTTGCTACTGATTCTATATATTCATCAGTTTTAACATTAGACTTCTGCCCATTATAATATTCTATTAAGCTATTATCATTAGAAATCTCTTCTGCATACATTTTTATTTGAGAGTTATAACTATTGAGTGATATTTGTTGACATACTACTGTATATACAAAATACACAGCAAAACATAAGCAAAGCCATTTAAATACTTTCCTCTTAGGCTCCTTCTTGCCCACTTTTTTAATATCTTTTGTTTCCATATTATCCCTCTTATGTAAATGTATTTTTGGAGGTTTAGTCCACTTAAATACTTTACATATATACTGTACCATATACAAAAACTTTTTGCAACGCTTTTTACAAAAAAGTATAATTTTTTCAAATATTTTTTTTTGCATTTGGACTATTAATTGTATGGGTATAAAAGTTACATGAAAAGTGCATACAACTAGTCTCATAAAAAATGAGTATATACCAACAATATACTTACTAAATATAGATAAATATATTACTGCACCTAAAATAATTGCTATAAAAATATATAATCTTATCATAGTATCTAGAAACAATACTATACTCAAAGTAACAATAACTGTTGCAATTATAAAATATAGAATATCTTGTATTATCACTACTCTATTTGATACTTTATTTAATTTTCTATATGCTCTAAAAAAGTCGAATATAAGTGATATTAGCATTCCAACTAATACAAATTTAAAGAATGTAAATAATTCATTTGAAATATACATATTACCACACTACTTGCTATTTAAACAATTTATTCATAAAACCTGACTTTTTAGCTGTTGAAACATCACTATAAGCAACTGCAATTATATTTCCCTCTATTGATAATTCACTATCATCCAAATTTAATTTATTCATTTTTAAATCTTCACCCTTTACTGTAAGTATTCCAAGTTCCGTTTGTGCCAATACAAGTTCTTCATCAAAACTATGTATATCTATTACACCCGTTATTGATATTTTCTCTCTATTCTCCATAATAATATTTTGGTTAGTTACAAGTTTTTTCTTCTCTTCCATATTATTTCCCCCTTTTTCCTATAAGTATACTAATACAATTTATGCATTTTGTCTTGCAATATGCAAATAAATAATATATTTTCAGTTTAATTATCTTCATATTAATACAATTTACACATACAATACTATAAATTATAAAAAATTACTTTACAATAATCTTAATATATGCTAAAATGTTTTAAAATATGTAAAATGCATATTTTAAAGGGGGTATATAAATGTCAAAAATAAAAGCAATAATACTTGCTGGTGGTAAAGGTACAAGAATGAAATCAGAACTTCCAAAAGTTCTTCATAAAATATATGATAAATGTATAATTGATTATGTTTGTGATGCTTGCACTGAAGCAGGTATATCTGATACTTACGTTATCGTAGGTCATAAAAGAGAAATGGTTGAACAACATTTAAAAGGCAAAAATGGTATAACTTGTATAGTACAAGAAAACCAATTAGGTACAGGTCATGCTGCTATGCAAGCACAAAACTATATTAATGATGATGATCTTGTGTTTGTCATTAATGGCGATCAACCACTTATATCATCTCAAACTATAAAGTCATTAATATCTTTTTGTGAACAAGGAAATTATGGTGGAGCTGTTCTATCTGCTATTATAGATAAACCTGGTTCTTTAGGTAGAATAATTCGTGATGAATATGGTAATCTTGATAGAATTGTTGAAAAAAAAGATTGTAATGAGACTGAAGAGAGAATAAAAGAAATAAATATAGGAGTTTATTGTTTTAAAGGTGACTTATTAAAAGCTTCATTTAGCAAATTAGATGATAATAACGCCCAAAATGAATACTATATAACTGACATACCTGCACACATAAAACATATGGGATTTCATTTTGGAGTATATGCTATTGCTGATATCTCTGAATATCAAGGAATAAATTCAAGAGAAGAGCTTTCAATTGCAACCTATACATTACTTAACAAAACTAGAAAATTACATATGAATAATGGAGTTACTTTAATTGATCCAAATAGTACTTATATAAGTCTTGATGTAAAAATCGGAAAAGATACTATAATTTATCCTGGTACACATATTCAAGGCGGAACTGTTATAGGGGAAAATTGTATAATTGGTCCTAATTCTCATATTATATCATCACAAATTGGTGATAATGTTACTATACAAACAAGTAAGATTGACAATAGTATAGTAGAAAATAATTGTAAAATTGGTCCATTCTCACATTTAAAATCTAATACACATATTAATAGCAATACTGATATTGGTAGTTTTATAGAGATGTAATTCGTTAAAAAATATATTAAAAAATTTTAAGTTTTATACCACCATAAAAAATTATATGGTGGTATATTTATATCATATTAAAAAAATTCTTATTTAATGTTTAATATATAATATAAAAAACAAAGTACCAAGCAACCTATAAAGGCTACTTGGTTACGTGGAGGTGCTTTTACATAAACAAATGCAAGACACTTACTCATAATATCTTTCAGCGCCGCTTACACCTGATATATATGCGTTCACGAGCCTCCTAAAATAATTTATAAATCTAACTTAGCAGTAGCTAAGCTACTATAAATTATTAATATAATGTTACCATATATTTAAATACAAGTCAATAGTTTATGAAAATTTTTCTAAATTTTTTATATTATTTTTTTCAATAGCTATTAATCTATTTGTAAGATTATGAATATACTTGCTTTTTATGCTATACTCTTGTAATTTTTGCACAATTTGATTTATTGTCACTGTACTTCCTTGTATAAGCATCTTTGCTACACTAGACATATCATCTTTATCTGTAATATTTAACTTTACACCCATATAAGTTGCAAGCTTTGTTAGTATGGAAATATCATCTACTTTTTCTTTTCTTCTTTCTATCATCTTTTTAGAAGAATTTAATATTTTTTTATACTCTATTAACTGTGCTTTTAAAATTTGAGATAAATTTTCATCTACATCTATTTCTTTTAATAATCTTAAAATACTTTCCTGATTTGACTTAGTAGTTCTATATATATATTCTAAAAACTCTATTTCCTCTTCCATAATATCACCTATTTGTAATATTATTTGCAACTATTAACAATATATTCAAAATTTACTAAAGTAAACTAATTGTAGTTTGCATTAATGTCATCATAACAGATACTAAAATAATTGCAACTATCATAGAATAATCACATATTATGTACACATAATTTTTAAATATAATATTTTTATTACCACTAAAAAATATAATTTTCTTTTTTTCTTTTATATTTATAACAATTTCTCTTATTATTACTACTATTCCTACTAAAATTAGTGATAAATAACAAATAGTAAGTATAACTAACAAAAATATATTATTGCTAAAAATTAATGCTAGAGCCGCATAACCATTATTTAATAAATGAATTATTCCAGAAGGAATTATACTACCTTTATTATTTATTACAACTATTCCTAAAATTACTCCCATTAAGAACGCAAATATACATTGTGATATATTCATATGTATTATTGCAAAAAGTATTGCTGAAAATATAACGGCAAATTTATCACCATATTTTCTGCCAAGACCTAATACTGCCTTTCTTATATATAATTCTTCAAAAATTGCAGGAAGTATTGCAATTTCTAAGAAAAATAACGCTTTTGAGAAATTTGAGCTTGAATCGTATAAATCAAACTTTTCAAGTATATCATAATCTAAGTTTAGTTTTTGCAAAATAAATGATAATACCATTTGAATTACAAAGACAAGTGGTACACAAATTACAATACTCTTTACCCAACTAACAAAATTTTTCGATGTTACATTTTTATTCTCATTTTCTTTATTAATATAACTGATATCATTTTTTGCATACATATTTACAAATAAATATGGTATATAAAGTGATACTATATACACTAATATATTAATTATAGTACTAATATTTGATAAAGATATTTTTTTATCAAAAAAATTATATATTATACTTGTTAGTGGCGTAAGAGCATATGTTGCAATAAATTGAAGTGCTACAAAAAGTATAACTGACATTCCAATAATAAATCCAAACTTCTTTAAGTCTTGCCTCTTTAATGCATCAATTTCACACGACTCAGTATCTTTTTCTTCCGATTTTTTCTTACTCTTTTTGTTGGTATAATCTAATATACCTTTCTTAAAAATATTACTACATATTTTCAGTATAAATGGAATAGATAATATAAGTAATACTGTGGCAACAACTATCTGCAGTATAGTTGCTTTGCCAATTATAAGCATGGCTGGTAAAAAATACATCGATACAATTGGTATTACAGAAGCAATGTACAAAAAACTACCAGGTGCTTTAAGCGGTGTTATAACAAAAGATGATATTAAGTATATAACTATATTTATTATTACAAGCAATATTGTTGTATTTCCTGCCTCATATATACTAGTTGTTTTTGAAGAAATTGCTGCCTGTATCAAACTTAAAATTGGTACTGTAATGATAATATAAAAAATTACTAAAATAATATATTTTATCATTTGTGGATTTAATATACTTGAAATATCCATACCTGAGGCTATACCTACAAAATTAATATCTACAAAATACATTCTTAATATACTATTTATTACTAATCCAATTAACATATACATAAATGAAAATACTATTTGTAGTATAAGCGTTATATTAACTGCTATAACTTTTGATACTAGATATTCTTTAGCTGTAATACTAGTAAGTATATACTCTATACTCTTTGAAACTTTTTCTTGTGATATCTCATTTGCAACAAGGGATAAAACAATCATAAGTATAAAAAATACTAAATAATTAGTAATAAGTAATATCATTCCTTTTTGTGATGTATTTTCATTATCAACATCTAACATAACCCTCTCTATTTTTAAATCTTCATTTAAGTCTTGCAACTTTTCTAATGGAATATTATTATTCCTTGCAAAAATTTCATATCTAGATTTATATATAGCATCTTCAATTATGTTATAATATTCTATGTCTATGCCCTCTTTAGAGGTCATTTTACTGTAAAT
Organism: uncultured Clostridium sp.; assembly: GCA_948470565.1. Lineage (GTDB taxonomy): Bacteria > Bacillota > Clostridia > TANB77 > CAG-465 > CAG-465. The sequence continues at coordinate 11,536 of CAOKPF010000048.1, read as the reverse complement.
ATCATCTGTTCTGCTAGCATCTATTTCAATAAAAATATCTTGTTTATCAATATTTTTTATTAAATCCTCAAAGGTAGCTTTATCCTCTACTTTCTCTATATTTACTAATTTATTTAAACTACTATTAAAAAAACCATTAATTATGTTATTAATAGCTAGATTTTCACTATCCATTACATATATATTAGTAGTCTTATCTAAAGAAATATCATTTTCTTTTAATATAATTTTTATCGTATTAAAGTTAAAAGATACAACAGTTATAATAAGAAGTATTGCATTTAACACTACAAACCACTTATTCCTTAGACTTTTTTCAACATTAAATGCTACTATACTTTTTACTTTACTCATCTTCATAGTATTTACCTACCTTATCTAAAAATATATCATTCAAGTTTACGCTATTTACAGAGAAGTCAACTATATTTATATCTTTTAAAATTTCCATAATCTTGTTTAAACTCTCTATACTCTCAAGCTTTATATTAAATTTTTCCTTATCTATTTTTTTTACAGATACTACTTTTTCAATACTTTTCAACCTTTTTATAATTTCATCAGATATATCAGCCTTTACAATAATATTTTTTATAGAGTATGAATTTATTATATCATTTAGATTGCCATATATAACCTGATTTCCTTTTTCTAGTATTAATATATCATCACAAAGCATTTGTACATGATCCATTCTATGTGATGAAAAAATTATAATTTTACCTTGTTGCTTTAACTCTAATACAACCTGCTTTAATTCTTCAAGACTTATAGGGTCAAGTCCTGAAAATGGTTCGTCTAATATTATGAGCTTTGGATTATGCAACACTGATATAATAAACTGTATTTTTTGCCTATTTCCTTTTGATAGATCTTTTAGCTTGGTGTTCATATATTGTAATATATTAAATCTTTTTAACCACCTTATTACTTCTTTTTTTATAAAATTTTCATTTAGTGATTTTAGCGTACCATAATATAAACATTGTTCAATAACTGTGTATGATAGCATTAAACTTCCCTCTTCTGGCAAATAACCAATTGTATCACTAACACTATTATTTATACTACTATTATTATATATAACAGTTCCACAATCCTGCTCTATTATACTAAGTATTATTCTAAAAATTGTAGATTTTCCAGCACCATTTCTACCTAATATTCCCAATATTGTTCCCTCTTCTACTTTAAAATGAACATTGTTTACAGCAGCATTTTCACCAAACTTTTTAGTTAAATTATTTACTTCTAACATATTTCTCCTATTCTTATAATAAAATACAAACAAAGTCAAATGAAAATTCACTTGACTTTTCTATATATTTATATATAAATTTAATAATTTTCTGATTTTACTTCAAAATAACTTTGTGGATGAGCACATACAGGACATACTGCTGGAGCTGATACTGCAATATGAATATGACCGCAATTTCTGCATTTCCAAACTGTAACTTCTCCCCTTTTAAATACTTCGCCAGCTTCTAATCTTTCTAATAGTTTGTTATATCTTTCCTCATGCTCTTTTTCTATTTTTCCAACTGCTTCAAATAAATATGCAATATCATTAAATCCTTCTTCTTTAGCAATTGTGGCAAATTCTTTATACATTTGTGTCCATTCCCCATTTTCACCACTAGCTGCATCTTTTAAATTTTCCATTGTAGATGGAACTTCTTTATCATGTAATAATTTAAACCAAATTTTTGCATGTTCCTTTTCATTATTTGCTGTCTCTGTAAATATTTCAGCTATTTGTTCATATCCTTCCTTTTTTGCTTTTGAAGCATAATATGTATATTTGTTCCTTGCTTGAGACTCTCCGGCAAAAGCAGCCATTAAATTAGCCTCAGTCTTTGAACCTTTTAATTCCATAAAACTTACCTACCTTTCTTGCAATATTTTACAATAATTTGCAAAAATTGTCAAGAAAAATATTTTTTTGAATGGAATTTTTTCACATATTTTGTCAACACTAAATTCATAACATTAAAATTTTATATTTTACATGGTTTATAATAATCAACATATATAATATATATAATAGTATCAATAATGTTTAAAGTTTACTAAATAAACCTATTTTTTTATATTCCTATAATATATGGAGCATCTGATGTTCCACTTCCACCTGTAATAAGTAAATTTTCTTTTAGTATAATAATAGGACGAACTCCACAAGTTTCTGTTCTGTCTATAACCTGATGAGACATGTTATTTATATAATATAATTCTTCATAACTACTAGATGCTCTTTCAGTTATACAATATACTCTCCAATATGTATAACTTGAACCTCTTCCATCAACTGTGGCACTATTTGTTGATGCCAACCAATATGCCTCACCTATATCTAAAACTCCAGCCTGTTGCAATTTTTCATAATCTCCACTAACTATACTTCTAGCGCTATTTGCATAATTTAAATTTATATACATATTTGCTATGTTATCTAATGCTCTTACAGCACCACCATAGCCACTCATACCTTTAAGTGTAAGATCACCTACACTTCCAGAAGATATTATACTTACTGCACCTGTACTTTCATCCTTTTCTAATACTCTCCATAATGTAGTATTTTGAGGATCAAATCCTTGCATAGACTGCGTACCAGTATCACTTGTACTAACATATGAAGTTTTTTGTGAAGATGTATATGTTATATAATCTCCTAAATTTACCTTAGCTGTTAATAAAGAACTTCCACCTCCTGATGGTTTTATTACTTGGCTAAACCAATTTTCCTCTTCATCTAAACCACCTACATATACTAAATTTCCTTCACTTATTTCAATTTTATCAATATATTTTGTATTATTCATTGAAGTTATAACATTTCCAATAGTTCTACTAGTATCTTTATTTCCATTTTCAGTTACACTATTACTATTTGCATATAACTGAGCCTTGTCATATTGACCTCTACTTTTTGCCTGTTCCTTTAACACATATAAACTAAGTTCACTATTAAATGTATCTATATCTGATAAGAATTTTGCTCTTTTAGCCTCTGATATTGGATTATTTTGAGTTAAATTTAATATTACTGCTCCTGCAATTATTATTATTATAATCATAGTAATTACTAAAACAATTAAGCTTATACCTTTTAGATACATATTATTTTTTTCTTTATATTTCATAATTTTCTTCCTCTCTTTTTTTATATTTTTATCATAAGTATTTTACTTCCTATACATTTATTCAAATGCAACTTATCAAATTCTATAAATTCTATTATACATTTTTACTTTAAGTTATTATTTTGCCACTATATCACCTCTCTTTAATATAATTATCTTTCCAAAAATTTTAAAGTATTTTACTTCATTTTTTATTATATATAATATGCAAAAAATATTATATTACTCTTTTCTATACTAATCTTTAATGATAAATATACTAATTATTTTGTTTATATAAAATGAAACTTAATAAAAATTCAATTATTTTATATAATTACATATAAATTGCTTATATGTGTGCAGCATTAAATTTCTACTTTACATATTAATAGGAGTATTATATATTTATGGTTTTATTATACTACAAATCATACAATTTTTTCAACAGTTCGTTTATTTTTTTGAAAAATTTTGTCAAACATTTTAGTTGTATAAAATTTATATATTAAATCAATAAATATTATGAAAACTAATCATAAAAAAATTACAGGGACAAAACTATTCCCTGTATCCTTTAAAAATTATTTAAAATATTCATTTTTATTTTTTGCAATTTTTAGTTTATAATACGCAAATAATCATATTTAGCTTTTTTATAGCTTGAAAAAATAAGCCTGCTTACACAAACTTATTTTTTACCAACCACTTATACCGCCTCAAGACCATTTATCTTCTGTTCAAACTCTGCAATTCTTTGTTCAGTTTCATATTGTTCAATTCTATTTAAAGCATACAAATACTTTCTTTCTTGTGATAATAATGCCTGATATTCATCATTCCAATCTTCATGATTTCTAAGACTTGCATGGACATCATTAAGTTTTTCTTCCAAAACAAGTTTAGATGGCTCTAAAATAGAATTGTTACTATCTAATTTTATTCCATTATCAACCATATGATTTACTATCTCAGCAAACAATCTCTCACCTTGTACATTTATACCTGATTCACTACTATCGTGCAAAATATTAACCATTTTGTTTATTTTATCAATTCCAACTTTATCAAAAATACTATCTACTCTTGAATCAATAAACTGTCCATCTTCACCAAAAACTTCTTGACCTTTTATAAATAAATCCACGTTATTTTGTACTATTCTTGCTTGTTCAATAGGAAGCTCCTCTGTTGCAATTTTTAATGCATGTCTATCATAGTATTTTCTAAAAGCACTATTGCACATTTCTTGGCAATCAGTATAAGGTTTGAAAAATTGTGCATATTCTCTTAAAACTTCATGTTGAGTCTTATCACCACTAACATTTTGTCTAAGTTCATCTATATTTTCACCAAAATATGCTGTAACTTTATGATCAATTCCATCTGGCTCATAAGTTTGCTCAACTACTGTATTAATCTTTTCTTCCACAATATCATTATTAGTAGTATTATTAATACTTTCATTATTTACTTCTGTATTTATTTCATTTTCAGAAGAATCCAACATCAAATAATCATTTTTTGCTCCAAATATTTTTGAAAACATATTCTTTACAGAACCCAAGTCCTCTAAAAATAGTTTCCACTCATTTTTCCAAAATTCAAACATTCATCTCACCTCTTTTGTTAAAAATAATTAAACATTAATAAATGTTATTATTATTTTACACTAATATTATACAAAATGAATATTTAAAAATCAACAACAATAATATTACATTTATATTACATTTGTGTTACATTTTTATTTTGTTTTATATTTTTTTATTGTTATACTCAATTTATTGTTCACTTTATTTTACCATAATATTATTTTTTTAAATTCATAAAATTACATATTTTTTTATAAATTTACAAATTCTAAAAAAATATGTATAAAAAAACACCTACTAAAATTAATTAGTAGATGTCTCAAAGACCTTATACATTTTAATCCGCTGGAACAAAAACTATTAAAGCTAACCCGCCATGCAATTTATTACTTATGGTTTCTACTGGCCAAGCTAATTCATAGCCAGCATCATACATTTTTTCAATTTTATCTGCTACCTCATATTGATAGCAAATAACTACTTTAGGTAGTTTATAATTCTCACTTTTTCGTGGAATAAAAGTTACGTCAAAACTTGGAGAATCTTTATCTACCATAATAGGCAACATGAGCTCATGCCCATCTTCATAAATTTCTTCAATTTTTTCGTTTATTTCTTTTGTATCTAAATCATTTAAAATTATTGTAAATATTTTGGGATATAACATATTTTTTCCTCCTTTTTCATATAAAACAATTGTCTAATATCTAATTTCTTTCTCTACTAATAATTATATAACATTTTTTATATAATGTCAAGTTTTTATGTAAAATATATGCATATTTTTTTTGAATTTGCAAAGAATAAAATGAAAAATAAAAGCAGATATTATTTAATACCTACTTACTCAATACTAATCAATAAATTTACTTATTACATTTTCTTTAGTTATACCATATAATTCATATAGTTTGTTTACATTACCCGATTTTCCAAATTTATCTTCTACTCCAATTTTATATACCTTTTTAGGAATACTTTCACTTAATACATTACATATTATACTTCCAATTCCACCTATAACACTGTGATCTTCTATGGTAATAATTTTATTAGTCTCTTTAGCACATTTTATTATAGTGTCTTTATCTACTGGTTTTATACTATACAAATCTACAACTCTTGTCATAATTCCTTTTTGAGCTAACTCCCTTTGAGCATCAAGTGCAATACTTACAGTGTTACCAACCGCAAATATAGTTCCAGCTTTACCATCTCCAAATGTTTTACTACCACCAATTTCAAATTCATCATTATTACTATATACGTCTACTACTTCAGATCTCCCAAGTCTTATATACTTTGGTCCATTGTATTCTAAACACCTACTTAATATCTTTTTTGTACTTATATCATCAGCAGGGCATAAAACTGTCATATCAGGAATAACATTCATAAGTGCTATATCCTCTAAACACTGATGGGTTGCACCATCTTCACCCACCGCTAGTCCTGCATGCGTAGCACATAAATTTATATTTACATGTGAATATGCAGCAGTATTTCTTACTTGCTCATATGCTCTACCTGCTAAAAACATAGCAAACGTTGAAGCAAATACTTTTTTTCCAATAAGAGCCATACCACAAGCTGTACCTATCATATCTTGCTCTGCTATTCCTATATCAAAATGTCTTTCAGGATACTCATTTCTAAACATTTCTGTACATGTAGCCTTTGCAAGATCTGCATCAAATACAACTACATCTTTATCTATTTTTCCAATTTCTACCAAAAACTCACCATAAGCTTTTCTAGTTGATTTCATATTTTTCCCTCCAAAATTAATAAATTACATTTATACACTTTATTCAAGTTCACTAATTGCAGTAATATACTCCTCATCACTAGGACTTTTTCCATGCCAACCAACTTGATTTTGCATATATGAAACACCTTTACCCTTTACTGTATTAGCTATAATTACATTAGGTAAACTTGACATTTTAGCATTAGTCAAGGCTGTAATTATTTCAGTAAAATTATGACCATCTATTACTTGTACATTCATTCCAAAAGAACTAAATTTTTCTTCTAATTTATCAACTTTTTTCACACTATCAACACTACCATCTATTTGCAATTTATTACTATCAATTATTATAATTACATTATCTAAATTATATTTATTAGTAGTCATCAAAGCTTCCCAAATTTGTCCCTCCTCAAGTTCACCATCGCCAAGTAGACAATATACATAGCCCTCATCACCTGATATTTTCTTACCTAATGCCATACCGTTTGCAACAGACAAACCTTGACCAAGTGAGCCACTAGAACAATCTACTCCATTTATTTTATTACTAGGATGTCCCTCTAAATAACTATCATATTTTCTTAATGTTTTTAAATAGTCATGTGGAATATATCCTTTACTTGCAAGAACTGCATAATATGCAGGAGCTGCATGACCTTTAGACAGTATAAATTTATCCTTTCTATTACCAAACTTATCTAGTGATAAATCCATAATATTATGGTATAGTGCCACTAATATATCAACACATGATAAACTACCACCTGGATGACCTGACTTTGCATTATATATCATATCAATTACATCTTTTCTTATACTCTTAGATATTTCTTCTAACCTTTCTATACCCTCTATTTTTTCCATATTTTCCCCCTATTCTAAATTTTTAAAACCTCTACCAATTACTTCATTTGCACTAGAAAAATACATAATAGCACGTTTATCGTTTTCCATAACAATTTGTTTTAATTTAGCCACTTGAGGTCTTGTAACAATACATGTAATTGTTGTATTTTCCGCATTTGAATGTGCTCCTACTGTGCTTGTAAGTGTAGCTCCTCTTTTTATATCATTTAATATTCCTTTTACTATTTTATCAGGTTTACTTGTTATAATTGTTGCAATTTTAGTATAATATATCCCCTCAAACATCACATCTATTACTTTTGTTGAAATGTACATTGCAATTATTGAATAAAGTCCTACATTAAAATCTTTAAATACATACATTGTAGCAGTTATAATTACAAGTTCAATTACTAACAATAACTGACTTAAACTTTGCATATTAGTAAGTTTATATATAATTTGTGCTAACAGATCTGAGCCACCAGTACTTGCACCTGCATTAAAAACTAAAGCCAGTCCTGCACCAACTATCATACCACCAAATACACTAGAGGTTACCATATCAAGATTTAGTTTATCTACAATCGATTGACACTTAAATATTTCTAAAAATGCAGACAATAATACTGTACCAATAATAGTTTTGGACGTAAATTCTTTACCGAGTTTCAATATTGCTATTACAAATAATGGAATATTCAAAAGCATTACTGTAACACCCATAGGAATATTTAAAATATAGTATAATACTGTTGCTATACCACTAGCTCCACCAGTTGTAATTTTATTTGGAAGTAAAAACAAATTTATTCCAATAGTTACTAAATACGAGCCCAGTGCGATTACTAATATATCCTTTATATATTCTAAAGTTTTTGCCTTTATTATTATTTTCTTTTTTCTATTTATACTTTTATGTACCGCTTCTTTCAATTATAACACCTAACTTTCTATTATATTATTACCAAATAATAGAAAATTATTATTATATTTCCTTTTTTAATATTTCAAGAAAGCTATTATCACATTCGTATTTTCTTAACTCAGTACTTCTTAATTCTTTTATAACATCATCAAACAGTTTACTTTCATCATATACTTTTATATAACCTAATCTTTCTAATTCACCACATACTTCTAGCTGATGATCATTTATATGTTCCTTGTATTTTTCTAGTCTTGGTACTGCTAATACCTTCTTACCTCTATTTAAAGCATCGAATATACTTCCAACTCCACCATGACAAATAACAAATTCTGCCTGTTCTATATTTTTATACATTTCGTTTATATTCATGAATTCAAACATATTAACATTTTTACACCTATAATGTGTATTACCAGCTTGTACAACTACTTGTGTATTTTTTAACTCTTCTGAGTTATCAACAAGTCTAAGCAGTCTAGTAAATTGTTGTTTTTGAGTTCCAACTGTTACAAATACCACTACATTAACCTCCCTAAATAATCTGCTTTTTCATAGTTTTTTGCAAGACTTTCCCACTGTACATAAAATTTATCTGCAAATTTATACACAACTTGACCTGTCTTAGACAAAGTTTTAGTTTTTGCAAGAGATTCTATATATATTATTTTACACTTAAATAGCTTACCAACAAAACACATAAAACCACCAACTTGTGCCCCCGTAGTTACAATTGTTTCTGGTCTAAACTTCCTTATAACGTTAAAACATTTTATTAAATTATATATACTAGTATATATGTATTTGAAAATATTAGAATTTGGACCATATTTTAAATATATCATATTATACTTATTTGCTAATTCTTCAGTTACTGTTGTACTTTCTGTTACAAGATAATATTCATAAAATTTAAAAATACTTTCTAGCTTTAACATTTCTGATAAATGTCCACCTGAACTTGCTACAAACAATACCTTTTTCATATTCCCCTCCTTATTATATATTTTTTATTTTTATACATGCATTATACTTTTTCTCAAAATAATCTTTATTTATTCTCTTAGGTCCAACCACATACGAAGCATACCTTTTTGGAGATAGTATAGTTATATAATTTTTGCAACTATTACTTAAATTAAAATTTACAAGCTTTCTTTCTATCTCTTCTTTTACAATACTAGCAATTGCATATTCAGCAATATTATCACATACAGGTCCTACAATATCCTTATTAGTTTGAGTTATCTCATCTGTACTTTGAAGCCCTACTCTTATAATTTTTACATCACTATCCGTACATTTTTTTATAACTTCACTAGTTCTATATATTGCCTCATCTACTGTTAAAGGTATATATTTACCAAGTTTATACATATCATATAATTCACTAGGAAAAATTACATATACAGGGTATATTCTAAGTTGAGAGGGTTTTAAATTTAATACCTTTTCTATTGTATATAATTCACTTTGCATTGTACTTTCAGGTAAGCCAATCATTATCTGAGCACCAAAAGATATATTATACAACTGTATTAATCTTACTGCCCTTATTACATCTTTTGCTGTATGTCCCCTCTTTGATATTTTTAATACATTATTATCCATTGATTGTATTCCAAGTTCAATTGTACCAACATTATATTTTTTCATTATATCAAGTATTGGTACTGATATATAGTCTGGTCTAGTTGAAACTCTAATACTCTCTATATCTCCACTATTTATATATTTATTTGCAACTTCTAAATATGAAATTTGTTCAGATATATCAAGTCCTGTAAAACTACCACCAAAAAACGCAATTTCTTTTTTTATATTTTTATCCACACCTTTTATCTCATATAATTTTTCTGAAATAATATTATCCACAACTTCTAAACTAGGAACATCAATACTTCCACTTATCTTTCTTTGATTACAAAATATACATTCATTTTTACACCCCTTATGTGGTATAAATATTGGGATAGTATATTGTTTTGGTTTCACAAAATTTTTAAGTAATTTTTCTAATCCTAGGTTTATTTCAAATCTATTTGTACTTTTCAAGTGCGTGCATTGCTGCATTTTGTTCAGCCTGCTTTTTACTTTTTCCAATTCCTTCACCTATTTTCTTATCATTAAATAACAATTCAACTTCAAAAGTTTTATCATGTTCTGGACCATATTCATTCACAGTTATATATTCTATTTTTACAGTTCCATGTTCTTGTAACTTTTCCTGTATTCTAGTTTTGTAATCAATATTAAGTTCTCCTCCTGATAACACAGTATCTATTTCTTTTTTTAACAGTGTTAAACATATTTTTTTAGCTATATCGAATCCGCCATCTATATATATTGCACCAAGTATTGCCTCAAAAGCATCAGCTATTATTGCATCTTTTTTTCTTCCATTTGTAGTTTTTTCACATTTTCCTAAATATATGTATTCTTGCCCACCAATTCTTTTTAAGGCGCTACTAAGAGAAGCTTCACATACAATTGACGCTCTTTTTTTTGTCATTTCTCCCTCTGATATTTCAGGTGTTATTCTATACAATACATCTGATATTATATGTTCTAAAATTGCATCTCCTAAGAATTCAATTCTTTCATTATAATCTCGAACTTTTGTATTATTTACACTCTCATAGGCATATGATTTATGAGTTAAAGCAAGCTTTAACAAAGCAGTATCTTTAAATTTATATCCAAGTTTTTGTTCAAATTCATTTAATTTTTGTATTTCTATCATTTTATCACCACTTACATTATATACAAATATGTTGTATTTTGCAAGTAATTTGATCAAAAAGAAGCCATGGAATTAAATCCATGACTTCTCAAACCGAAGTTAGTAACAGTACAAATACTACTCAGTAACTGTTACGTCAAATGACATTGTAGCGCCATTCGATAAAAGCTTTAATGTAACGGTAGTTGTACCAGGTGCAACTGCGGTTAGGTCAAAGCCTTTGACTGTTACAACTGCTTTATCAGCAACTTTTACTGTGCATCTAACGTCATCCAAATCGTATGGTATAATACTTGTCTGGATGTACGCTTTTTCACCAACTTTTAACGCTGTAGGTGGATCGATTAACTCGATGTATGCCTCTGCTGAGTCAACCGAAGGTGTACCAGTATTGCTGCCTGTGTTACCGTTGCCTGTGTTACCGTTGCCTGTGTTACCGTTGCCTGTGTTACCGCTGCCTGTGTTACCGTTGCCTGTGTTACCGCTGCCTGTGTTACCGCTGCCTGTGTTACCGTTGCCTGTGTTACCGCTGCCTGTGTT
>CAOKPF010000047.1 GCA_948470565.1 uncultured Clostridium sp. | reverse complement strand
AGGACTTTCAGTCCGCAAAACAAGCTCTGTACTTTAAGTGCAGAGTTGTTGACAAATTTCAATACTTTATTTTAGATTTAGACTTTTGCCTTACATTGTTTATGAGTTTTGCTATGCTTTAAATTCTTTTTTACGAATTTTACTCATTTTATTTTTAACATTATGATCAATTATACTAAGACGTTTTTTAATTTTTTCATATTCAGTTTTATCTATTGTATCTACTAAACTATATGTAATTTTTGAGATATCATAAGATTCAAATTTGATTGCCATTGCTTTTTCCTACTTGCATAATAATTATTAGTATTTTATGTATGCCTGTTACTATGATTTTTTGTATTACATAACATTACATAATATTAATTTTAAAATTTTAATTGCTTTTGTATCAAATTATATAGTAATATAGAAAAATTAATATGAAAAGTAAAAAAATTATATGTTAAGAAAATGTTATATAAAAAATATACTCTTGACATAATTATAGAAAAATTATATAATTTATTTGTAAATTTTAAAATCTGATTATAATTAAGGAGGAAAATATATGGAAATTAATATTATGGGTGGAAGTATTAATATTGCAAGTGGAAATAGCAAAGTTACAGTAAATGGTAAGAAAATAAATAATAATATAAATCAGAAAACTGTAAATAAGCAAAAAAAAGAAAGTTTAGATGGAATTAGAAATATATTAATATATAGTGATGTAGATATTAATATGGAAGCAGCAGATGTAAATGAGGCTATTATACATTTTCATGGTAATACGGTAACAGATGATGGATTAAAGTTTTTTACAAAACAAGAAGATGGAGAGTTAATCATAAAAGCTGAAATTCCTAGTTTTAAAACTTCATTTTTCTCAGATTCAAGTAATATTTCCTTTATTGGTAATAATAATTTTACATTAGATATAAAAGTTCCATACAAGAAATTTGAAAAAATCTACATTAAAACTGAAAATGGTGATATAGGAATAGATGGAATAAATTTAGATGAACTTGTATTGTATAACAAAAATGGCGATGTTGATTTATCTGCCACATTTTATAGTTTAAAAGTCGAGTGCCTAAATGGTGATATTACTTTCGATACAGAGGCACGAAATGATATTAAGTTAAATGTTCTATCTAAAAATGGTGATATAAAAGCAATTATTAATAATATTGGTAAGGAAAGCCTTAAAGTTAAATCAAATAATGGTAGTGCTAAAAATAAAATTAAATTAAATGGTCAATATACTGTAATTGGTAAAGTAGAAAGTAATAATGGTGATGTAAAAGTTTATTAATTAGATAATTAGTTATGAACTGTTAAAAATCATTGAATTTACATATGTATTTTCAATGATTTTTTTGCTACATTTTGTATTTTTTATATTTATATGCGTAGATTTTTATAATGATTTATATAGATATATTATTACGGATAAAATGTAGTAAATTTTAAAAATACTTGACATAATTATACAAATGTTGTATTATATATAATGTAGGTTTTAATATTTTTTTATGATTATAAAAAACTTTTGCGTTACAATTGTAACAGAATGGAGGATATTATGAGAATTTTTAATTTTGGAAATGTAGGAATTATGGGAAATGTAAGCGGAAAAGTTATTATTAATGGAAAAGATATAACAGATGGTATTTTTCCTAATGAAAATTGCAAGACTATTGATGACACAAAAGAAGAATTGGCAAATAATATAAAATGCATTAAAATTAATAGTTTTATAAATGTGAATGTAACTGCTGAAGATACTAATAAAATAGTAGCACATTTACAAGGAACAGTAAGTGATGATGCAAAAATTGAACTTTCATTAATAAAAAGTAATAATGAGCTTCTTGTACTTGTTGAAAATGTTGGTGGTAATATTATATATATGATGAATATGAGCTTGGATATTAAGCTGCCTACAAAAACATTTGAGAAAATAAAAATGTATAGTGAAAATGGGAATTTTAAAGTAGCACCAAATGTAAAGGCTGAAAGTATTTCAGTTGAGACAGAAAATGGAAAAACTAACTTAAAAGGAATTGCACAGCAAATAGAAGTAAAAAGTGAAAATGGCAATATTAATATAACTTCAACTCAAAAATGTAGATCTATTAATGTTATTACGGAAAATGGTAAAGTAAAATTATATACTTTAGCAGAGGAAATGAATTTAACTAGTGAAAATGGTGATATTTATGTAGCATCGGATTTTCTAAAGGCAGGTGAAAAAATAAAAAAAGCTATGTTAAAAAGTAGTAATGGAAAAATAGATTTTTCAGTTCCTGCAGAATATGTAGAATGTAATACACATAATGGTAATATTTCTGTGCATTCAGAAGTAAATGTAATTTGTGCAAAAACGCAAATGGGAAAAATTGAAGTTGACTCTACATTTAATCAACTGAAAGCCAAAAGTGTTACAGGGAATATAAAGGTTAATTCAAATGCAAAGTCTAATATTAGACTTGATCTTGAGAGTCAAATGGGAAAAATTACTGCAGAGGTTAATAATATACAAAATTCTAATATGTATATTGACACTAAAATGGGAAAAATAAAAAAGATACCAGTAAAAAAAGGCAATTATATTGCAACTGGTAGAATTGTTACAGTGACAGGCAATATAAATTGCTTTTAAGCAATCTATATAAAATATAAAAAAAATTGGGAATAGTCGTGTAATTATATGATTATTTCCAATTTTTATATGTTTGCTATTATATTAATAAATTAATTGTAGCTTTCTATATACAGTGCTTTTGCAATATAAGGAGTTACTTGTGAAATATTATACCAACCTGAACTTTTACTATCATTTTCAAGTCCATTAGAATTTGAAATATAAACCATATTGCTATCATCACAAGCAAGTAATGCCATATAATGTGAAGATGTAGTCCAACGATTATCATTTGGTTTATTCCAAACACAAATAATTATAGGCCTATTTGTTTTTAAATGTTCTATTATGCAATTTTGTGATAAATGAATAGAATCATAATAAAAATCAGAATTTTTAATTCCATAATTTATTGACAACTCTTTTGAAAGTTTATTATAATCTATTACAGGAAAATATTTCTTTCGAAGTACTTCAGGTGTATAATTTTTGTTATAACCACTTAATATAATAGACATTACAGTAATACCACAACCATTATCTTCCATAGTGCCACCCCAATATTCATTATTACTCCAAGATGAATTACCATTTTGCTTGTATTCTATATATGTTTTTTTATGATTGTCATTTGTTGTAAAAGTAGTAAAATATCCATCTTTGTTTTTTATTTTCTGTTGTCCTATACCATCATAATTTTCGTTTATATCTTGTTTAATTACCTTGTATTCTGAGATATTTCGTGAAGTACTGTTATATTTATTTGGATTAAAATTGTTATTTATAAAATTAAAATAATTATTTTTGTTGTATAAGTATAAAAAAACAATAACTAATAAAAACAAAAGGAATTTTCTATATTTATGCTTCTTTTTCTTAACTTTATGCTTTTTAACTTTTTTTGAAGTTTTGTAATTTTCATTATTTATAGTTTTCATTTTTTAATTTCTCCCATAAACTTTGTATTATTATACAATTAAATTTTTAATATTGTTTTAAGAAATCTTTAAATAATTCTTAATTTTTTCTTACAATTTATATCTATAAATAAAATGTATGTTATAATTGTTTTGAAAGTAGGTGTAATTTTAAGTGAATATATTGGTATTAGATGATGAAAAAGAAATAGCAGATTTAGTAGAGTTATATTTAAAAAATGAAAATTATAATGTGTACAAATATTATAATTCTAAAGAGGCACTAAATTGCATTAATGAGCAAAAATTAGACCTAGCAATTTTGGATATAATGATAGGTGACATAGATGGTTATGAAATTTGCAAAATTATTAGAGAAAAAAATTTGAAATTTCCAATTATAATGTTAACAGCAAAAATTGAAGATAGGGATAAAATAACAGGACTTATGCTTGGAGCAGATGATTATATTACAAAACCATTTAATCCACTCGAACTTGTAGCAAGAGTAAAATCTGCTATTAGAAGATATACAAAATATAATGATAATTTTAATACAGATAATATTTATATAGATGGACTAGAAATAAATAGTAAATTACATAAGTGCATACTTTATGATAAAGAAATTGAGTTAACACCATTAGAATTTGACATATTACTGTATTTAGCTAATAACAGAGGTCATGTTGTAAGTTCAGAAGAATTATTTGAAAAAGTCTGGAAAGAAAAATATTTATCTAATAATAACACAGTTATGGTTCATATACGAAGAATAAGAGAAAAGTTAAAAGAGGATACAAAAAATCCTAAATTTATAAAAACAGTATGGGGAGTTGGGTATAAAATTGGATAATAGAGAAATTGATGATTTAAGAAATAATATAGCTAAAAATAGTATTATAAAAATATTAACATATTCTATAATTGTTATAATATTAGTAGTAATATTTATAGATGTAATTTTTAATGATGATATAGCTGAAAAAATTTATACACTAAACGACAGTTTTTATTATTTTTGTGTTGCAAATAAGGCAATTATTATGAGTATTATGTTTACGGTTATATTTTTTGTAACAACATTTCTGGTTGTTAGAAATTCAAACAATTATATGCTAGAAATGATTAATAGCATGGATAAAATTTTAAAGGAACCTGAAAAAGATATAAAACTTTCAAATGGTTTAGTTTTGCTAGAGGGAAAATTAAATAAGATAAGAATTGATCTTATAAAAAATAAAAATATTGCAAAAGAAGAAGAACAAAAGAAAAATGATTTGATTATGTATATGGCGCATGATTTAAAAACACCGCTTACTTCAATTATAGGATATTTAACTTTACTAACACAAGAAAAAGAGATTTCACCTAAATTGCAGCAAAAATATATGAAAATTGCATTAAATAAATCATTTAGAGTAGAGGAATTAATTAATCAGTTTTTTGAAATAACGAGGTATAATTTACAAAATATGCCTATTACTAAAAATAGAATTGATTTATCAGTTTTGTTAGAACAAATAATTGATGAATGTTATCCTATGTTAAAAGAAAGAAATTTAAAATACAAGACTAATATACCAGAACATTTATATTTTATTGGTGATGGTGATAAACTTGCAAGAGCTTTTGAGAATTTAATTAAAAATGCAATTAATTATAGTTATGAAAACAGTGATATAGAAATAAATTTAGAAAGTGATGTAGAAAATATAAAAATTACATTTAAGAATAGGGGAGATAAAATACCTACATATAAGTTAGATAAAATATTTGAAAAATTTTATAGAGTAGATGAGGCAAGGACCACAACTACTGGTGGAACAGGACTTGGACTTGCTATAACAAAAGAGATTATAGAGTTGCATGGTGGGAATATTTGTGTAAAAAATGATTATGAATTTATAGAATTTTGCGTTGTATTATATAACAATAATATTGAATAATGTATTTTAAATAGAATTATCAAATATTCTCAAATAAAGAGAGTAGTGTTTATGATAAAATAAAGTATACGATTTTCTATACTTTTATTTTATCATAAACAAAATCTATAATATTACTTAAAAATGAACTTAACATTACTTTTTACATTATTTTTATAATCTGTTTCATATATCATCATGACAAGTGTTTTATTATTATTTACAAATATAAGAGATAATGCCATCATACTTTTTAAATTGATACTTCTTACTATAACTTTCTTATTAAAAAAAGAGCTAAACTATTGTCAACTCTTATACACATTAATCAAATAAATCAGAATGTGTACCAGTTCTAAATGCTATCAATATTAATTCTTCCTTATCTATCTTATAAATCAAAAGCCAATCTGGTTGTATATGCATTCTCTATATCCGTTTATAATTATTAGATAAAGAGTGATCTCTATTTTTTTCTGGTAATATTTCGTGATTTGTTAATTTTTCAATAAATTACAGAGAAAAATAGGATTAAAATAATGAGAAAAAAGCAATAAAAACTTATAATATATAATTTTTTTAATTTAGAAACAGTAACTATATATTTCTTATTAAAATACCAAAATAGTATAGATTAAGTATATTTATTTATAAAAATAAATAGGTTATAATACTTGTTATAATGATTAAAAATAATTTTAACTAAAAGACAGTAGAGAAAAATTAATACATCTAGTTTCAATAGTGAAAGTATAGGCTTCCATAACGTTGTATAATGTGTTCTTTGTCTATGCTCCATAAAAAAATTAAGATTAATAATATAAAAAATACACTACTAAATATTTATTAATGATTAATTTAGTAGTGCTTATTATATATATTCACTTATGTTAATGACATTTAACCAAATTTAATATTTTTTACTTTTTTTAGATTGTAATAAATAGTTAATATTATATATATAACTATATTAAAAAGTTTTCAATAAGTTTATTGTAATTGCAAGATGAACTTATATTACATAGATGGGTAGCATTTGGTATAACGATTAAATGTGAACTATTTTTCATATTCTTTTTTAAACGAACAGTAAAAATATCAATAGATCCATTTATAAATAAGTAGTCTTTACAATAATTTTTAAGGTAATTAAAATTTTTCGTATGACTATGTTTCATATAATTATTCATTATTGAAAAGTAGTTAAATAAAACATATTTATTCATATTTAGTGAATTTCTTCTTAATCTTTTAAGATAAAACTTGTCTATTTTTTTTGGCAACATTATGTATGTAATAGGCCACATATAAATAATTCTTGGAAATATTGGTATAATTTTTGTAAAAAAATCAAAAACATAACCAATAATATTAAGAGGAAAGCCTATTAATGTACTTGTAAATACTACCTTATTGAACATATCTTTGGGTGCCATCATAAGCAAATCGTCTAGTATCATGGAGCCTAGAGAAATAGCAATAACATCTGCATTATTAATATTCTCATTTTTAAAAATTTCTATAATATCTAATGCTATATTATTAAATGAAAAATTAGTTTTTACAGTTTTATCTTTTCCATGACCTGGAAAATCAACAAAAACAAAATTATAATATTTTTTTAGCATATTAAATTGTTGTTTAAATATTTTTTCATTACCACATATACAACTTAAAAATAATAAATATCTTTCTTTATTATTATTTATGATTCTATAATTCATATAATCATCTCCTATATAATTTTGTTTTATTATATCACTTTAAATATCTAAAGTCAATTTTTTTATACAGTTGTAGAACCATTTTCTATAAATTGTATACATAATTTTGAAAAATTTAAACTTTTGTCAATATTTAACATATGTGAGTAACTAGGTATAGATGTTACAGAATTGTAAGTGTTAACATTAACTTTATTTTTTACACACTTTTTAAAAATATAATCTTTTTCTCCCATTAAGAATAATTTTTCTATATTTAAATCATTACAATACTTCGCCATATATTTTTTATAATTATAGAAATGTATAGACAATAATTTTAACCAATTTCTTAAATTCTTATCTCCCATTTTTTTTGCATTTTTATAAAATGTTTCTCTAAAGTGTTTATTTTCCTGCTGTGGTATAATGCAATATATAAATAATTTTAAATAAACAAAACTTGGTAAAAGTATATTTATTTTTGTGAAAATATTAAAAAGTATAATTAAAAAACTATTTGCTAGACCATTAGCAACGCTAGCAAATATTACTTTTTCTATTCTATCTTTATAATAATAACATAAATAATTTGCAATGCAACTTCCAAGTGACAATCCTATTATAGTTACTTTATATATATTATTTTTATTGAGTATTGATATAATGTCGTTTGAAATATTAAAAAAGTTTAATTCTTTTGTATATTTAGTTGAATTACCATGATAAGGCAGGTCAATCAATATAACATTATATCTTTTTTTTAGTTCATTAATTTGTATTTTAAAAATGTTCATATCACCACATATGCAGTGTAATAGTAAAATATATTTTTTACTAGAATTATTTAAAAATATTTTATAATTTAACATAGAAACTCCAAATAGCTAAAGCTATATTTTTTAATAATATTATATATTTGCTATTTAAATTTGTCAATGTATTTTACATACAATGTAAGAGCAAAGTATAAACTTTTATAAAACTTAAATTAAAATTAGTTTTGTTTCTTTATAATTTTAGAAAAAATTAGTTGATTTTTTAATAATTTATGATAAAATATATAGTAAGTGATAAGTAGTAAGTAATAAGTTACCTATCAAAAAAGGAGTGAATTTTTATGAATAATGTTGGTATTACTGAAAAATATGCATTATGTATGTTAAAGGAGAAGCCAAAATTTTATGAAACTGAACTAGTTCCACATCTATTGGTATCTATGATAATTGAGATGATGCTAGATGAAAATTTAGAAATTACAGAGAAAAATAAGATTAAACTTAATGAGAAGGAACCAATAAAAACTTATAACAAGAAATTATACGATATTATAAAGGAAAAAAATAAGAATTATGTATCGTTTGAAAATGTAATTTCGAATTTATGTTATTCATTTTCAGATAAAAAAATGAAAAGTGTAATTGATTGTTTAAAAGAAGAGATGTTAAATAATAATTTAATTACAGTAGATACAAAAAAAAGTTTACTAGTCTCTAAAGAAATAATTGTAATAAATGAGGATTACTTTATAAGTATCACCGAAGAAGTTAGAGCAGAATTACTAGAGAAAGGAAATTTGACAGAAGAATTAATATTATTAGGTGCATTATTAAATGCTACAAAATTTTTAAAAAATATATTTAATAAGTATGAAAAAGAAAGATTAAGTGAAAGATTAAAAGAAATAGACTCAACTGATATAGCCAAAAAGGTAAAAATTGCAAGAAAAGTAATAGAAGAAATGACAACTGTAATGATTGCTTGTGTTTATCCAACGCTTTTTAATTAAGATGTGAGGAAAATGTTATGTCAAGACAGAGAAGTATTGAAACTATAATGAATTCTGAATATGTTTCTATAGGTGAATTAGTAAGATTAACAAATACAAGGTATAGTACACTTAAGTATTATACAGAAATTTCAATTTTGCCGTTTGAACAAGAGGATATACAATTAACGAGGAGATATAAAAGAGTTGAAACTATTGAAAGATTAAAAGAAATTAAGAGATTTAAGAAACAGGGTTTAACAATTGATGAAATCAAGAAAAAGTATAATGTGGTTGACAATATTTGTAATTTTTAAATGAATTATAATTTTTTAGTATTTTCGAGAGAAAAATGCTCAAATTTGTGTTCAAAGTTTGTAAAATTGTACAAAAAATATTTACAATTAAACTTTTGTTTGGTATAATTATTTTGTAAAATAAAAAAAAGAGTTAATTGTAAATAGTTTGAAATGGGGTTATATTTTGATAATACCTACAAGTATAGAAAATATATTAAATGAAAATGTTGTAGAAAATGCAAGATTAGAGTTAAATAAAGATTGGAATCCAGAGTCAATATTACATACTATTTGTGCGTTTGCAAATGATATAGATAATTGGGGTGGAGGATATATTTTAATTGGGGTAGAGGAGGAAGATGGAATACCAAGAAAAAAAATTACAGGACTTGAATTATCAAAAATAGATAATATTCAAAAAGAATTATTATCAAAATGTAAATTAATTCAACCATCATATACTCCAATTGTTGATGTTACAAATTACAAGGGTAAAAATATATTAGTCGTATGGTGTTTTGGTGGACAGACAAGACCATATAAATGTCCAATAACACTAGATAAAAATTTTTCAAAAGGATATTCATATTATATAAGAAAAATGTCAAGTACAATAAGGGCAACTGAGATAGAACAAAAAGAGCTGTATGATATGGCAAAAACAATTCCTTTTGATGATAGAATGAATTATGAAGCAGAAATTAGAGATTTGAAATTGCCTCTAATTCAAAATTTCTTATATGAGGTAAAAAGTGATTTATTGGCTCAATCTGAAAATATGGATTTTATTGATTTGTGTAAAAGTATGAGAATTATTGATGGTACACCAGAATATATGAAACCTTTAAATGTAGGATTGATGTTTTTTAATGATGAGCCACAGAAATTTTTTCCTTATTCTCAAATAGAGGTAGTGGATTTAAGAAATGGCGCTGAGGGAGATAATATGGTAGAAAGAATCTTTAAAGGACCTATAGACAGTATGATAAAAAGTGCTTTGCTATATATTAGTAATACTGTAATTGAGGAAAAAATATTAAAAATTGATGGGCAGGCTGAGGCTGAAAGATTTTTTAATTATCCTTATCAAGCAATAGAGGAAGCATTAGTAAATGCAGTTTACCATAGACGGTTATGATATAATGGAGCCAGTGGAAGTAAGAATAATGGAAGATAGAATCCATATTGTAAGTTATCCTGGACCAGATCGCTTAATAAGTGAAAAATCTTTAGAGAGTATGGATATTATAGCTAGAAAATATAGAAATCGTAGACTTGGAGAATTTTTAAAAGAATTAAAATTGACTGAAGGAAGAAATACGGGTGTACCTAAAATAATAAGAGCATTAAAAAACAATGGTTCAAGAGAGCCAAAGTTTGAAACAAATGATACAAGAGATTATTTTATTACAACTATATTTATACACGATGGTTTTAAAAGGTAATTTTAGCTAATAGGCTTATATTTTCAAGAGCAAAAGTGATATTGATAGATGATAATAATATTATAGTAAAAGAGCAAATAAAAATAGAATATATTAATTTAAATAAAGATTTGTAATAGGAGTGAAAATGAATAAATTATTATGGAATCCTTGGCATGGTTGTCATAAATGTAGTCCTGGTTGTCTTAACTGTTATGTATATTATCTAGACAGTTTACGTGATAAAGAGGCAAACATTGTAACAAAGTCGAAAACTAATTTTAACTTACCTCTGAAAAAGGATAGAAACGGTAATTTTAAAATTCCATCTGGTAGTCAAGTTGCAACTTGTTTTACATCTGATTTTTTCTTAGAAGAGGCGGACGAATGGAGAAATGATGTATGGGAGATTATTAAGAAAAGAAGTGATGTAAATTTTTTAATATGTACAAAAAGAATAGAAAGATTTAATGAGTGTATGCCTAATGATTGGAATGATGGATATAAAAATGTTATAATTGCTGTTACGTGTGAAAATCAAGAAATGGCAGACAAAAGATTACCATTTTTACTTGAAATAAAAGTAAAATACAAATATATTTTTGTTGCTCCGATATTAGAGTATGTAGATTTAAGTAAGTACTTAGATAGTCAAAAAATTGATTTAGTATCAGTAGGTGGCGAGTCATATGCTAATGCACGTATATGTAATTTTGAATGGGTAAAATGTATAAAGGAAGTTTGTGATAAGTATAATGTTAGATTTGACTTTCATCAAACAGGTTCTAATTTTTTAATGAATGGGATTTTATATAAGATTAAACATAATGATGAATATTTACAGGCAAAAAAAGGAATGAAATATTTAGAAAAGATGAGGAAATAAGGTTGGTTATAAACTGATCTTATTTTTTTATTAATTTAAGATATTTTTTTATAAAACTATTGACTTTTATTATTCAAATGTGTATACTGTATATATACAGTTGACAAAGGAGTAATAATATGGATATTATTATAAGTAATTCAAGTAATGTTCCAATATATGAGCAGATAAAAGAACAAATAAAAAATAAAATAGTATCAAATGAGATTAGGGCAGGAGAGTTATTACCTTCAATTAGAAGCTTAGCAAAGGATTTAAGAATAAGTGTAATAACTACAAAAAATGCGTATATAGAATTAGAACGAGAGGGATATGTTGAAACAGTACCAGGAAAAGGGACTTATGTTGCTAATAAAAATATAGAACTTATAAAAGAAGAGCAATTGCAAAAAATAGAAAACTTAATAGATACTGCAGTGTCGATTGCAAAATTAAGCAATATATCTAAAGCTGAAATAACTAGTATGCTTGACATATTATATGAGGAGGAATAAAAATGGATAATATATTAGAAGTTAGAAATTTATGTAAAAAATACAGGGATTTTGAATTAAAAAATATTAATATTTCGCTTCCAAAAGGTATGATTATGGGATTAATTGGAGAAAATGGGGCAGGAAAAAGTACAACAATAAAAGCAATTTTAAATGCAATTAATATAGAAAATGGAGATATAAGAATATTTGGATTAGATAACAAACAAAATGAGAAAATTATTAAAGAGGATATAGGAGTTGTACTAGATGATAGCTTTTTATCAGAATATTTAAATCCAATTGATATAAATAAAATTATGAAAAATATGTATAAAAACTGGGATGAAAGTTTGTATTTTAGATATATAGATGATTTTAAATTACCTAAATCAAAAATATCAAAAGACTATTCAAGTGGTATGAAAATGAAATTAAAAATAGCAGTAGCATTATCACATAAACCTAAATTATTATTATTAGATGAACCAACATCAGGTCTTGATCCAGTAGCTAGAAATGAGATATTGGATATTTTTCAAGATTTTATTCAAGATGAAGAACATGGCATATTAATATCCAGTCATATAACATCTGATTTAGAACATATAGCAGATTATATAACATTTATTAATAATGGTGAAATTGTGTTTACTAAAACAAGAGATGAACTAATAGAAAATTATGGAATTGTAAAATGTTCTAAAGAAGAATTTGAAAAAATAGCTAGAGATGACTTTATAAAATGTAAAAAGAATAGATATGAATATGATTTATTAGTTGAGAATAAGTTAGAGTTTAAAAGAAAATATGACGTAAATATTATAGATAAACCTACTATTGAAGATATAATGTTAATTTATATAAAGGGGGAAAAATAATGAGTGTAATTAAAGGATTAATAATAAAAGATTTGTTACAATTAAAGAATTATAAAAGAACTTTATTTGTATTTATAATTGTATTTGCTTTAACATCGATGTCACAAGAAAGTACTGCCGAAATTAGTAGTCTTTGTATAGTTATGATGACGTTTGGAATTAGTATGTTTAGTGTATCTACATTTAATTATGATGAATTGGCAAAAGCTGATAGGTATATTCTTACATTGCCTATTACAAAAAAAGAAGTAATATTGTCAAAATATATTTTGATTGTACTATCAACACTAATTGGTTGCATTATAGGCATATTTTTAAGTAGTATTATCATATTTATAATAAAACAACAAAGTACCAATATAGTTGATTTGTTATCAATAGGTACAGGTGCTATACTTGGAATAGGAATTGTAGAGGCAATACAAGTTCCTTGTATATATAAATTTGGAGCAGAAAAAGGAAGAATTGTATTATTTATTATAGCAGCTTTGGTTTCGTTATTTGCTAGTGTTATGATTTTTTTTGGAAGTAGTATAAATATTAATTTTTCGTTTGATAGTATACAAAATTATCTACCAGTTATATTTATAGTATTAACAATGACAGTCTATTATATATCGTATAAAATATCATATGTTATATACAGTAAAAAGGAAATATAAATTGAATTAAAAGATGTGTATATACGTTTTTAAAAGAATATAGGCTTTTATAAGTGTAATATAGTAAAATTTTAGTTGTAGTTTTTGAGAAAAATAACTTTAAAATCTTGAATATTATGCAAATTTATGTTATATTATATATAGATAGCAATAATTTTATATTATATTCATATAATAATATTGCTATTATGGAAAAATAAGCATAAAAAGTTGGTGAATCCAGCCATTAAATTGGAATTTGAAAAAGAGGGATTAGAGGTGAAACTTTAGTCCCTTTTCTGTTAGATATGAAATAGTTTGGAGGAATATATATTGATTATAAATTTAAAAGTTGTTAGGGTTAATTCAGATTATTGCGAATATCTAAGGAAATTTGATGATAAGGTATCATATAATAAAAATGAAAAAAAGTTACGACCTTTTATTGGAATATTATTTAAAATAAGGGATTGTGAATATTTTGCACCATTATCAAGTCCAAAGTTTAAACATAATAATATGAAAAATACTGTTGATTTTTTTAAGATAAAGGGTGGTAAATTAGGTGCTGTTAATTTTAATAATATGATACCAGTAAGAGAAAGTAATTATTCTTTAATTGACTTAAATAAATCTGCGATAACTATTTAGTGAATTAAAATACCAGAAATTGTTAAAAGAACAATTGGAATGGTTAAATACTAATTATTATCAAGTAAAAAATAAATCATTAAAATTATATACGCTATATAATAGTGGAAAATTACCTCAAAATATAATGCAAAGATGTTGTAATTTTAAGTTACTAGAAGAAAAATGTGAGGAATATAATATTAATTTTTAGAAATTATGCAAATAAAGCTTATTTTTATTTAATTCTCAGTTTATGTCCTGTAATTTTTTGCTACTAAATTGTAAAATTAGCTATAAGGAGATGATTATATGGATCAAAAAAATATTGGAAAATTTATTGCAGAATGTAGAAAGAGAAAAAATATAACACAAGAGCAGTTAGCAGAAAAGTTGTGGGTGAGTAACAAATCAATTTCAAGATGGGAAAATGGAAATACAATGCCTGATTTGTCTTTATTAATTACTTTATCGGAAGAACTTGATATTGAAGTATCAGAATTATTAAGGGGAAGGAAAATGACACAAGAAGAATTAGTTGATTTAAGGGATACCATAAATAATATTATAAATTATTCTAATTCAGAAAAAAGTAATAAGACATCAAAACTAAATAGATATTTCATTTCAGGACTTATCTGTTTTTTATTAATTAGTATAGATAGGCAATTTTATATATTTTCTTATATATTTAAAGACAATATTTCAGAGTTTGTAAATGGTGCTTTATGTGGGTTAGGTTTATTATTTTACTTTACTGGATTTTATAACAATAATCATGATGTAACATTAAGAGAAAAAAAGATGAATTTTATAAAAAAATAAATTGTGGTAATATTGAAGGGAGGTAATTATGTCTAGAAAGTTAGAAAGATTTGAAAAGGTTTATACTCAAGGAAGAATAAATGGTATTGAAATATGGGTTGATAAGGAAACAGGTGTAAATTATATATTTAGTTTTAATGGATATGCAGGAGGTATGACTGTATTACTAGATAGTGAAGGTAAACCGGTTATTACAAAATAAATTATTATTTACAGTCAAAGTGGAAATAAATCAAAGAATTTGAAAATTACTAAAGATATGTAATTATATATACCTTATAAAGTATTAATATTATATGTAGCTACTAATTTGTGGTTAGGACGAGCTAGTTTTTTTATATTTGTATATTGTTTATACAGGTTAATAAATATAATGTGATAAATTATGTAATGTTTAAGGAGGAACTATCATGAAAAATAAAAAGAAAATTGGATTAATAATTTTTGCCATTGTTTGTATTGTTATAATAGCAGTTTGTGTTGTAATTCAAATTGTTATAGCTAATAGTCTAAAAGAATTAGAAAAAGAAAGTAAAAAATATGAAACATTATTAACACAAACTCTAAGTGGGAATCAGATTGAAACTGAGTATACCCATGTTGATGATCATAAATTTTATATAAAAATACCAATTAGTTTTAAACAATTAGATTATGAAACAATTATGAAAAAGTATAATGGACAAGTTCCAAGTATAGTATTTTCAAACGATGAAATTACGGTTAATGTTGCAATAAGTATGACTGATAATGATATGAGTGATAGTCAAATAAATCCGTATAGAGAATATATGTTAAAGTTACTTGAAAATAATAGTAATATTATTGAGTCTAATTGTTATAAGGTGGATAATCACAATGTTGGGCAAATAAAGTTAATATCAGAGGCAATAGATACGAATATATATAATAATATGATTTTTTTCTCATATAATGGAAAGTTAGTAATTATTACGTTTAATTGTACTGAAAATTTAAGAGAAGAATGGCAAAATGTAGGAGATTTTATAATAGATTCATTATTTTTTAAGGAATAAATGATTAAAAAAATGGGGGAAATATGAAAAGAAAAGTCATAATAATTTTTATAATATGTCTAATTTTTATATTAGTTATAATGCTGTATATATTAAATATAATTCCGCATAAAAAATATAGTAATAGTGATTTTGGTATAAAAAATTATGTTAGTAATATTGATAAAGATGGTGATGGAATTGATGATCAAACAGATATATTAAATAATGTTAGAGAATATATAAATACAAAACCTAAGTATAAAAGTAAATACTATATAACTGGTTATCCAAATGATGAATATGGTGTTTGTACAGATGTAGTAGCTTTTGGGTTAAAAAATGCAGGATATGATTTAATGGAATTAGTAAATTCTTATATTATTAATAATAAAGAAAAATATAATATTGAGAAAGTGGATAAAAATATTGATTTTAGAAGAGTACGTAATTTAGATGTTTATTTTAAAAATAATAGTATATCACTTACAACAGATTTATCAAAGATAGATGAATGGCAAGCTGGAGATATTATCGTTTTTAAAAATCATATAGGAATAATTTCGGATAAGCGAAATAAAAGAGGAATTCCATTTATAATACATCATGCAAATCCAATACAACTAAATTATGAAGAGGATATATTAGAATTCTTTAGTAGTGATTATATTATAGGACATTATAGAATTAGTTAATTAGTCTTACAGAAAAATAGTTTGAATGAAAAATAATTGAGAATTTATAATAGAATTCTTAAAATTTTGTATGTAATACATATGAATTTTATAGTTTTGGTTATAGTTTATAAATATTTAACTAATAGATATATTTTTTTATTACTGTTTGGAAGTAAAATAGTGGTTTTTGTTATATAGAAAAATTTATTACAAAAATAGTTTAATAGAGATAGTAAGAATAGAATATTCATAAATTTTAATAATTTTTTAAAAATGGAAATATTGAATTTGTAAAATCTGCTTTTTACAAAGTAAATAAGATGCTCTATTTTCAATATATATTAGCAAATAACATTTCTGAACAGACAATCACGCAAAAAATTGCCCCACAATAAACGAAAAAATTGCCTAAATTAGAGTAAAGTGATATAATAATTTTGT
>CAOKPF010000046.1 GCA_948470565.1 uncultured Clostridium sp. | reverse complement strand
TTTTGGCTTTTGTTACATTTCTGTTACAAAATAGAAATTTGATTAAATTCCCCTGGAAAAAATAGACACAGTTTTTTACGTGATAATAAACCATATTACTAAAGTACAAAATAGATACAACATATTATACTTCTTGCTTTATCTTAAACATGATAATTGCAAGAATAACTCTATATTAAAAAACATTATTATATTTATTTTATACATACTAAATGAGAAGATAAAATTCACCATTTATCTCCTCGACTATTGCTAAAAAATACTCTCTTTATTTGTTAACTATTATCTATACAATTTTTTAAACTTTTCATACTTTTCTTGCAACTCTTCTCTATATTTTATCTTATGTGCCTCATATTCCTTCATCCAATCATCATACAATTCATACTTTTCTATAATATTTAACAATTTATATTCCCTAATTTCTGTAAATTTTTCTATATAATTTTTTTGAAAGTATTTAATTCCATTATCTATATTTTCAAAATTCAAACATAAGCATGTTATATATTCAACTAGACGATTATGTTTTTCCTCTAATTCAAACAATGTAATACGTTGCTCTTTTTTTATTTCCATTTTTTCCTTAATATCGATTACTTCATTTTTTAACATTTCAATAGCTTTATTTCTTGATTCTACAGTAGTTAAATTATTAATAATCGTTGATACCATATCGTACATATTTGTATAAAGTTGATTATCTATATATAACAATTCAACACATAAATTTATATTTTCATCAGTAAGTCCATTACTGGCTATTCTTCTGATAATATTATCATAAAATACTTCTTGTTCTATTCCGATAGCTCTAAAAGGTTCACTAGTAGGAAATATATAATAACATCCCGCTTTATTTAATATTTTATATATCTCTATTAATAATTTAGTACTTTCATAACCATCATCAGTATTAGGTAAATATGAGTTTAGTTCTTTACAATATTTTTTTACTTTAAACCTCCACCCACTTCTTTCCTTTTTTGGTATAATATTGTTCGGATTATAATAATATCCATCATTTACATTATCTAAGAATTCAACTATATCCTTTTTTAATTCATCAAATGATACTACATCACTCTTACCTTTTTTTACATTATTTTTTATATCTATAATATAACTATCTATACCATAACTTTCTTTTACATTTTTTGGTATTCTTTTATATAATTCTACAATTATATCCATCATTTCTTTTTGATTATATTTATCAAGTTCTTTCTTAAGTTCACTTACTAACATCTCACTTACCTCCAAAACTATATATTATTTTTATGACTTAATTCATATATATAATACTCTTCGCCAACATCATATTTTGCCTTAACTATTTCAGGAGAACTATATACTAAATTCATAGAATATAATTTATCCATTATTTGTATAGCATCATCATAAGATTTTACCGCTAACAAATATGTCTTTTTCTGCATATCAATACTACTATTTATCTTTTCAATAGTTTCCATTGAAATAACTTCATTCCTTGTTGCATTATCCCATACAAAATATGAAAAATATCTATTCATAACAACATCAAAAAAATTATATTCATCTTTATCAAAATATGCTACCACTGATGGCATACTATATGTCTCTGACATAACATATATAGTATCATTTTGTAATACATGTTCTTGAATAAATTTTGCAACAGATTTTGAATCTGAATAGGGTTTTTCTATTTCTTGTTTTATTATATTCATAACATCAATCATTCCAAGTAAACAAATAACTGTAAATATACAAACTATAATTTTATCTAAATATTGTGGAATTTTTAATTCCATATTTATATCATTCATTATCACGATAAAAAAGAATAAACATAGTATAAATATTTGAGACCTTTGCACATTACTTATAAATCTTACTGTACCATTTAATAATAATATTGCTGCCAATGTTGTCCATAATATCAATGAATATTTTCTATACCATTTTGTTATAATTAAGAGTACTACAAACAAAAATATTAGAACAATTATACAAGATTTTATTCCAAAATTACTAATTGTAATTTCTAATACAAAACATAACAATGTATCAATTACCTGAGCTAACAAACCAATTGTCTCTAGGTCTTCGATTCTAAGTTTTACAAGTTCACATTTAAAATCAATTACCTGCACTAAAGCAATAGTAATTCCAATTAATGTAATTAAAAAGCTTGTACAATATTTCCTTATTGCCTCTTTATCATTCATCTTTATTGATTTAACAATTTGAGGTATAATAAAAAGTAGTAAAAGTATTCCCACAAACGACAACATCGTTACATGTGTATTAGCAAGAAATGCTAATGTCCATGCATATTTATATGAATTTTCGTCTCTTCTTTTATGCAAAATACATAATAGTATTATACCTAATGGCACTAAACAATAGCATCTTGAAATAATACTAAAAAAGTATAAAAATGGTGCACTAAATATAATAAATAATTTAAGTATTTTTTTTATATCAAGCTTGTACAATATAAGAAGTACTGTTATATCTATAAAAAAGCAACTTATAAGGCCTATATACTTATATGAAAATCCTAACTTTATAAGAAAGTACAAAATTATATTCCATAATGCAGAATGTCCCTCATATTTCATTTGAGATATAATCTGTGGTATAGACAAATCTCTTGATATCAGATAGGATTGAGCCTCATCATTCCAAGGCTCATGAAATCTTACAATAAATATTGTTACTATAAAATATATTATAAAGACCACTATATTAAATAGATTATCTAATATTTTTTTATTATATATGTTTTTTCTCTTAGTACATATTAAAACATTACTCGTATAATTCATTTATATTTACTCCACTTTTTATTATATACATTTTTTACTTCTTATTATTTTTATATAGTAATTCATCTAATATTTTTTCATAGAACTTAGTATTCTAATTTCATATTTTTACTCTATTATCCAAATTATTTATATCTCTTTCCATATAATTTACTACTATTTATATTCTTATCTATATCTTCCTTTCTAGTGCAAATAATAGATTACATCTAATTTTTACTAGCTTCTATACATTCCAATTCTATATAACAAATTAAATATTTTTTTACCACAAGGAAGTGATAATATATCTTCCTTTTCTAATGTGTTCATTGCTAATATAAGTATTAGATAAATAAAAATACCAACACAAACTGAAGTAATAGTAGCAAGAGTATTCCCAATGTTATTAGTTAATACACTATGTATAAAATACACAATTACACCCATCATAACAGACGAAATAAATGGCTTAAAAATATGTCTTGTAAAATTCATATCAAGTTTTATATACTTTCTCATTGCACATATACCTATTAAAAATGATATAACTTGACACAATATAGAGCTTATAACAGAACCATATATATTTATTTTAGGATTAGTTATAAGAACAAAGTTTAATATAAACTTTACAATAGCGCCTAGTGTTAAAGCAATTGCAGGTATATGCATTTTTCCAACACCATACAAAGCTCCATTTATTACATAAGTTAGTGCTACAAACAACATAACTATAGTATCAAGTTGAAGAACTGCAGCACCCTGTGGTACAGTTGGGTACAAAAGTTTAAATATAGGCTCAGCTAACGCTATAAAACCTGCCATACAGGGAAATATGATAAGTATACTAGTAAACATTGAAAATGAAATTTTTCTTGTTGCTGCCTTATAATCTTTTTTGGCTAAAGCCGAAGATACAACAGGTACTAATGCTGTACAAAGTGTTAGGCTTATAGCTAAAGGTAGATTAATTAGAGTATCTGCCTTTTGCAAAATTCCATAAAGCTCCATAGCTTTATCTTCTAATTGTTCCTTATCCGTTATAACTGATGAATACGCAGTTTGTATACAATTACTAATAGTAACAGTATCAATTGTAGAATTAATAACTGATACTAATGAACCAAAAGTCATTGGAATTGACACTAAAAGTATAGCTTTAACCATATTAAAATTTGTTCTATTATCTGTACTAACAGTCTGTTCTTCACATTCCTTTTTTATCTCATTTTTTCTTATCATATAATATCTCACAAGAAAACTAAATGATATTATAACAGCAAACGTAGTTGAAAGATTTCCAGCAGCTGCCATTATTGCAGCATCTTTACCAATACATGCATATACAAACGCTATTGAAAGCGTACAATTAAATATCTGTTCTAGTGTTTGAGATACACTTGTGGCTTTCATACTACCAAGTCCAGAAAAATACCCTCTAAAAACAGAAGAAGCGGATACAAAAACAATCGCAAATGATAATGCCTTTAAAGTATACTTTACACCTGGAGCTTTAATAATATCAGTAGCTACAAAATCTGCACCAAAAAATAATAATAAGGATAATACTAACCCTAAACCTGCAAAGAGTTTTAGTGAAGTAATAAATATTTTATGTGCCCCTTTACTATCACCTATTGCAATCTTTTCTGATACTAGTTTTGATATAACATTAGGAATTCCAATTGAAGATATTGCAAGAAGCATAGTATATATCTGATATCCAGTAGAATAATACCCATTTCCGATATTTCCAAATCCATCAATATTTACTATTACAATTTTGTAAACAAGTCCCAATATTTTTATTAAAACCTGTGATATCATAAGCATAACAACATTTTTCATAAAAGACGTATTACGTTCACTACTTATTCTATTTTTTGTCATCTAGACTTTTGCCTCCTCAATATTTATTTTATAACCATCTTCTGGTACAATTACATTACGTGTATTAAGCTTTATTAATTTTTCTCTAGACATATCACTCATATGAGTTGCAATAACAGTATTAGTATATTGACTAGCTATATATTGTATATCGGGTATTCCCATATGATCCTCGTTTGCAAATTCCATACTTGAGTCGCAAATAATGAAACTTGAATTCTTAGCAATTTTTTTTACTCCATCACACATAACACTATCACCTGTAATTCCAAGGACTCCATTAATAACAAATCCTTGAGCATTCAAATTACAATGCTTAACAAAAAAATTACATATATTATACTTATCTATATTTATATTTTCTTCTACTTCTAACTCAATGTATTCTACATTTTTATTTACTACATCAAAGTTATATACATTAAACAGCAATTCTAAATTTTTTCTAAATCCTTTAGGACATATTATCACTGTTCTATTATTTTTTGCTTTCTCACTTTTATATTTTAACAAAAAAGGAATATCTGCGATATGATCACCATGCATATGTGTAACAAGTATTGTATTTATACTAGCTATATTTTTTCCTTTTTTTATTAATTCTTTAAAAGAACCATTTGGCATATCTATAATTAAATTATTATTTATCAATATACATGAACTATTATATTTAGAATATATATCACCTGTTCCTACTAATTCGACTATCATTTTCCCTCCTATTTAAAAAAACTTTTCTATTTTTGTTTACTTTTAAAAATTATATAATTATCTGGCAATATCTCTTTTCTCTTTCTGAATATCCTCCTCTTCAAAATCTACACTATCGCCAAACACAATATTTTCGTTTACTTTACTAAAAAGTTCGTCTTTTAATCTACTTTGAGTTCCTTCCTCATTTTGCATTATTTTTTCAGCTCTTTCTTTAGATGTAGATAAAATATCTGAAATATGATTATTTCTTCTTTTTATTCTACTTGCATACAAAACTTTATTTTGAAGACCTCTTATTTCACCAGATTTATCTATTTGGATAAATTGTGATATATTATATCCCATTACCTCTAACATATCAGATGTAATTTTTGTATAATCAAAAATTTTTAATCTATCCTCTATTTCTTCCATAGGCATATCTGATGTATTTATCTCATTAATCATACTCTGCTCAAAATAATTAGAAATGGCATACTCGCTTACTGCAAGAAAATCGTCATTAATTGTAATATTATCGGGCTCTGCCAACATATTTTTCTGTAAACTAAAACTAAGATCCATACTTGTTTTATATACATCAAAATGTGTTTTATCAGGTATGATATCTAACATTTTTTCCTTTAATCCTTCATAATCTGCATTAGAGTACCATTGTAATAAATCATCTTTACCTATTATTTGCGAAAGCCTACTTGCCTGAACTTGTTGCAAAACATTATATTCATTAGTATTAGGAGGTTCTATTTCATTTGTAATAAGCTCTGTTACACCTTCATCAATAGAAGAGAAATCGGTAAAACTATCACTAATATCTTTTAAACCTACTTTTACTTTTCCATCACTATCTTCATATCTCGCACTCATATGAACTAAACCATGAGTAACGAAATGTTTAATTTGTTTATTTGAGTATTTATTTATATCTCCAAATATAAATAATGTATTGCGCTTAGCATCATATTTTTCATTTTGTCTAATATTGCCTCTTTTAGATGCATCTGCTACACATATATGAAATGTATCTAAATTAGCTAATAAATTTTTAGAATTTAGTTTTCCATAAGTTATAATATTACTAGAACACTGTTTTATAATATCCTTCAAATTATGCGTATAAATTTCTCCATCATAGGATTCTTCCCTATTTACAGTCCTTGTAATATAGCATTCATATTTATTATTTAGGTATAAAAATTTACTTATATAGTTCATTTCTTCTTCATTTAATGGCACATATTTATATTTTTCATTTTTAAAAAATATAGTATTTCCTATCTCATCAATAGTTACTGCAACTTTTCCAAAAGTAGTATTGATTGTTCCAAGTAACATATATTTTTTAAACTTTACATATATTTTCTTACAAACCTCTTTCATATCCCACCTCTTAAATTAATTTAACACACAATTTCTCTTTATACCATAATTATTATCTTTGCAATAATAATGTTTTACAAGTCTCATTATGCAATCTAAATCATTACATACTATATATATACTTTTATCACAAATATCTTTCAACACATATTTTGATTTTCTACATGGTCTACTGCATTTCTCATTATTTTTTCTCCTGGCAATAAAACTTCCTAAAATACAATACCTAGATGTCATAACTGTAATGAAATCATCTACTACTTCAATATTGTTATAACTATCTTTTAGATTAAGCTTATTAGAATTTTGTTCAGGTAAAAGAGTTATCCTATCAAAACCAAAACCAAACAAGAAATCTAATGTACATAAATTAGTAACATTAAATGAATAATCTGCAACTAAGACTATATTATACTTAGTCTTTAAATATAGTGATAATTCCATATGCTTAAATGAACCTAATACTATTCCTTTAATTCCATTTTTTATCAACCTTTCAAGATTTTCTTTTATAAAATTATCTTCATTTTCAAAAGACATATTAGAAATTACAATATATACTTGGACATTTTTTTCAACATAATTTTCAAAAATATGTTTTTCATATTTTACAAAGTCTTTAACATTTATATATAAGCAATTTAGTTTTTCACCAAATTTTTCTTTATATAAACAAAAATAGTCTCTATTTTGGTTATATTCGTATATATATAATATTCCATTGCTGTAATTTACTATATTTTTTGCTGTGTATTTTTCTACATGATTAATAGTCTCTTCTAATATCGAATCTAACTTCTCTATTTTTCCTATCACATTATTTTGCTTATTAACTAAATCAAAAACTTTTTTAAATACACACCTTCTAAGTTCATTTAATGTAGAAATTGGTACAAATATATTTTCTGATATATCTAAGTTTACAATATTAAAATTACAAGGCAAGTCACCAGTTTTTTCAAATGCAATTTCTACATCCTTTTTTGTTAAACATACCTTTTGTGCTTTCTCAGGAATAACTTCAAGTTCTACAAATTCATTTAATATAAAAGCTTTTATAGTTTCATTTTCTTTTATTTTTATACTTATATCATAGCTTTTTTTATAATAATCTTCTTTTGATAATAAAAATTCATGATATTTTTCTTTTAATTTACTACTAGATGTTTTATATACTTTACTTCCCGCTTTTACATTTCCATGTACATCTCCAAGCCATACAATACTATCTTTTTCTACATCTTTATTTAATAAATTTCCTGTCTTATCTTTTATACATGTAACTATATTTGAAATTATATCTTCGTCTGTATATATTTCAATTCCATCATGTAATGATATATTTTCATCTAATCTTACTTTAACTAAATTTTTTCGCTTGGTTATAACAGTACCTAAAAAAATTCCTGTGTTTTTTGGAGACATTAGAGTTATACTATCACTAAATTTAACTCCGTCTAAATATCCACTACTTAAACCATTCCTATTAAATAATTGCATTAGTTCAGCTTTATCACTATTTTTCCTACTCTGCTTTATTTCTACATTATTTTTTATATCATCTAAACGCCTTCTATATGTAAGTACTGTACCTGTTACATATTCTTTTGATTTATTTCTTCCTTCTATTTTTAGCGATGTAACTCCTGCATTTATTAATTTTTCAAGTAGTTCAATTCCATATATATCTTTTTTGCTAAGTATATATGTACCATTATTTTCTATTTTCCTATCTGTACAATTATATAATTTATACTTCATTCTACAGGTTTGAGCGCAACTTCCTCTATTAGCACTTCTCTGTCCAATTGTACTACTAAGTAAACATTGCCCTGATAGGGATACGCATAATGCACCATGTACAAATACCTCAATCTCTATATTACTATTTTTACAAATTTTTTCTATTTCCTCTATACTAAGTTCTCTTGCAAGTACTACTCTTTTAAACCCTATTTTTTCTAAAAATTGGACTTGTTCTAATGAATATACACTCATTTGAGTACTAGCATGAAGTGCCAAATCTGGCAATACCTTATGTAGTGTTATAGCCATACCTAAATCTTGAACAATTACAGCATCAAGTCCAGCATAATACAAAGAAATTACAAGAATTATAGCCTCTTTAATTTGTGAATCATCTAAAAGTGTATTTAATGTTAAATATACTTTTATCCCCCTAACATGTGCATATTTTATACATTCTATATATTTATCTATATCAAAGTTTTTTGCCATATTCCTTGCATTATATTTATTAAGTCCCATATATACCGCATTACAACCAGCTTTACAAGCTGCAATAAAACTATCATAATCACCAGCTGGTGCTAGTAATTCAACATATTGATTTTCCCTTATCATTATTTATATATATCTCTCCTATTTACATATGTATTATATCATTGACATACAAGTATGTCAATTAGAAAAAGTCCTATTTCATGATAAATTCAATAATTTTCTCATGTAAACGTTCTATATAATATTTTAAAGTTAATTATAAATAATATATAGAAAAATTTTTTTATTTAAGTCTAATAAACCTGTTAAATATGATTTTCTCATAAACTTGCTTTTAATATTTTTGTCTTAAATTCTTATATAATTACCACATTTTCCCAAATATTGACTATTAAAATTACATATTTTGAGTGAGCACATTTAAATAGTTAAATATTATTTACATAATTTATGAATTATTATTGACAAATCAAAATTTTATTGATATAATTTTTTCGTATTATAATAGTAGACTTGAAATAATTATTTCACAATTAGGAGGTATTTTTATGAAAAATAATTTTATGCTTGCCACTGTATATTTAGATAAAGATTTTACAATAGTGGGATTTAAAGAAAAATCTGGAGAGATTTGTAAAGTCAACAAGCATTATATCAAACGGTTAGTATCTGACAAAATTGAAGCGCAATATAAGTTTGATGTGCTTGATGATAATTTCGAAATGGTTAATTTTTATAAAAAGTTAGATAAACCTAGTATAACTATTTGTTTACCAAATGAAGTTAAAAATTATAATAAAGAAAATTTGCTAAAAAATTTAGATGAGGACTTCCAGGCACAACTTCCTGAATTAATTTTTGGAGCATTGACATATTTGAATGATAACTATCATTATAATACAGCTGCTACTAAATGGTATTAACTTTTACAAATTAAAAATGAGTAAAAAATAGAGATAAAGCGTATTAATAAGTTTTATCTCTATTTTTTATATATTTATT
This sequence comes from uncultured Clostridium sp., assembly GCA_948470565.1. Taxonomy (GTDB): domain Bacteria; phylum Bacillota; class Clostridia; order TANB77; family CAG-465; genus CAG-465. The sequence goes on along the minus strand of CAOKPF010000046.1, from coordinate 7,260 downwards.
TAAGCTTATATATCTCAAAATTTTCATCATTATAAATCTCTGTATAATCTTTATTTTCACTAACACATTTATATATGCTCTCATATCTACTAACAACTGCATACTCTAAATCATACTTTTCAAATAGCTCTTGACACTTCATTTTCATATTAATCATATCATATATTTCTCTTAATACAGTAACATCTTTAGTATCAAATAACTCTGCCCTAGAATCTATAAATATTGGTATTCCTTCAAATGCTATATAACTTCCACATTCATATGAATTATATATTCGTATATTTTCATAATCTAAGTTTTCTTTTATCCACTTTGTAGCCTCCACTGGATATGAACTTTTTGGTACATATCCCTCTTCCCCAAGTGTAATTTTTGTTGAAAATATTTCTATAACAACTAGCAATATTACAAAAATTTCAATTTTACTAAATTTATAATTAATTAATTCCTGATATTTCTCCTCATTTAAGCTTCTTACAAAGCAAATAAGAAGCCTTGCTATTGAAAAATAACCTACATAAATTAAATAATACGAATATCTATTTGCTATTAGGCTTGCTAAACAATACATAAGTACCATTACAAAATCTACTAATTTAATTCTTGCCTTAGAAAATAAAATAGTAGTAAAAAGTCCAATAAAAACTATTACAACATAAGGACTATATGATAATAATTCCGCTATATCAGGCTTTTGTAACTCTGCTATGTATTTAGATGCTACTCCATTTAATGTTGTAAATAAATATGTATATACATACACCCCATATGGATTTAATATTCCTATTACTAATGATATAGCTATTGCTATTAATAATTTTGTTATATCGTATGTCTCAAATATAAATCTATATTTAGTTAGATCATTTCCTAATTTTCCATATTTTCTTACCCAAAATTCAAATATATATGGAATATATATAAGAAAAGATAGTAAAAATATTGATGTATGAAAATTTGCTATTGCAAAATGTAATAATACTAAATATACTATATACCTATTTTTATTAGTTTGTAATAATTTTTCTACACAGTAAACTAAATACCCCATAAGCAAAAATGATATAATCTGTGCTCTTCCCGTAAACATCATATTTCCACAAACTAATATTGCTAATGTTATACAAATTGAAAAAAACTTTGGAATTTTTAACTTGTATAATATGAAATATATTGATATCATTGTAACTATTGCTATACTTACTACAAAAAAATATATTCCTTTAAAACCTAAGTATTTATTAAGCAATGATATTATTATATCAAAAATTGGATGAATCGATTTGTAATTTAATCCATCATGTATTGTAGTATTTTTAATATTATAAAAACCATCTTCAATTATGCTATCACCAACAGTTATCCCAAAAAAAGTATCATTTTGAAATCCTCTAGGTACAGAAATAATAGTACACACGATTATTATAGCTATATATATTATATTTTTCTTCATTTTTCTCCTCACTTTTATATAACATCTCTTATTTAATGTTAATAAAATTATACTATATATATATAATAAATTCAATTAATATAAATAAAATTATATATAAATTAATTGTTTTTTTCACAAAGCTAAAACATATCCATATTATATAATAATTGGAGGTGTTATAATGAAACTTAAAAATTTAAAAGTTGGACTAGGTATAACTGGTTCTTTTTGCAACTTTAAAGAAGTAAAGGGAGTTATAGAGGAATTAAAAAAAGAGGGAGCTAACGTATTACCAATTATATCAAACGTTTCTGGTACACTAGATACTAGATTTTACAAAGCAAAAGATTTTGTTACTATGTTAGAAAAAACTTGCAAGAATCCATTAATAGACACTATTGTAAAAGCTGAACCAGTAGGACCTAAAAATATGGTAGATATAATAACTATATGTCCTTGCACTGGAAATACACTTGCAAAACTTGCAAATGGTATTACTGATACTCCTGTACTTATGGCTGTAAAGGGACATATAAGAAATAATAAACCTGTTGTTATTGGTATTTCAACAAATGATGGACTAGGTGGTAGTTTGCAAAATATAGCTACAGTTATGAATACTAAAAACATGTATTTTATTCCCTTTAGACAAGATGATTACATAGCAAAGCCAAAATCTCTTGTGCTAGACTATTCATATGTAATAGACACAATAAAGCTTGCACTAGATGGCAAACAAATTCAACCTGTTCTATCTAAATAAAAATTAAAATATAGCTCATTTTTTCAGAAAAAACGTGTAAGCATTTTAACTTACACGTTTTTTCATTACTCCCAAAAATTCTATTTTTCACTATTACTTACATCATTTACTTTTTCCATTTCTGGTATCTCATACTTTACTGTATCATTTTTTGGCACATTAGCAAATTTAGAACCGAGAATCCATGATATGAGAGCTTGTGGCTCAATTCCTGTTGATACTTTTAAACTTTCCATAACCTGAGATGTTGAATTTACAATGCCTTTTATCATTTTAGTAGAATTACCATCACCATACATAACTATAGAATCAACATTTTCAAGAGGTCTTGCCACCGCCTCAGCAACCTTTGGTGAAACTTGACAAAGCATTTCAATAATTGAAGCCTCTCCCATCTTTTTCATTGCTTCAGCTCTCTTATCAATACCTTCTGCCTTTTGATCTGCTGCATATTTTTCAGCTTCTGATTTTTTCTTAAGCGCTAATGCTTGCTGCTCTTCTTCATATCGTTTAGCTTCTGCTTCCTTTTGTCTTTTAAAGAACTCAACTTCTCTTTCCTGCTTTGCAATATTTGCATTAGTTCTTGCAACTTCAATACTTTTTTGCTGCTCTTGCTTTTGTATCTCATATGCCGCATCAGCAATAGCTTTTTTTACATCTGCCTCTTTTTTTAGTTCGGCCTTCTTTATCTCTAATGCATTTTGTTTTATTGCAATATCGGTTTGTGAAATAAAAACAGATATGGATTTAGATAGACTACCATCAGGAAAATTTAACACAAATAAAATAGTATTGAAATTAACACAGCTAACTTTAATATATTGAGAATGATAGGTCAAAAAAGTATAGTTCTTCCAAAAGATGGATTAGATGTAAAGAGAAAAAGAATAAAAATAGTTATAAAAGATATTATATACTTTGAATCTAAAATAGTAAAATACGCAAGAAGAGAGTAAATAAAAATATCAACGTTTGAAATTTTTAAAGAAACATTTACAAATTTATTCAATTATTTTTGTTACTAATAATGATTAATCATTACATTTTATAGAGCAATAGTTCGAATATGTACTATTGTCTTTTAGTATGTCAAAATAAGGAATATATTGAATTCTCGCATAATTATATTCCCCATTTTTATAAACTTATGCTATTTTGTATATTTTTTCTTTTCACACAGATTCAGGTATATATTAAGCTTATGTAAAATTACTAATCAAATATTAATATATAATATTTACGCAAAAAAGGCTAGAGTTTTCTCTACCCTAGCTTCACACACATTTTATCACACACACTTTTATATCACTTTAAATTATATTTCACCTCACCCCCTTTAATGACTATTTTATATCTACAATAAGTAAAATGTCATAAAATTTTATTGTAGATTTTATTAGTATCACCATATTAAAGTTCGGTAAAATAGTAATATACTATTAAATAATCTAATCAATAAGGTATATTACTAATACCTATACAACCAATTATACTCTATTTCTACTTTATTTATTTTCATATATAATACTCTGTATTTTTTCACATTCTTCAATCGTCGGAATTTTTATATCCTTTAATTTATATTCAATTCCAAGCTTTTGCCATTTATATATTCCCATATCATGATAAGGTAATACTTCAACTTTGCTAACACTTGAAAGTGTTGAAATGTAATTTTTTAGTCTATCAATCGAATTACCTTTATCAGTTATTCCTGGTATATATACTACTCTAATCCACATTGGTATATGTTTTTCATTAGATATATATTCTGCCATTTTTAGTATCTTCTCGTTAGATACCCCAGTCAATTTTTGATGATTAATATCATCTATATGTTTTATATCATACAAAAATAAATCAACATAGTTCATAAGATCATTTATATATATATTGTCCATATCAAAATAGCCTGCTGTATCAATTGCTATATGTATATTATGTTCTTTTAATGCTTTACACACTTCAATTAAGAATTCTGCTTGAATTAGAGGCTCACCTCCTGAAAATGTTACACCACCATTAGAATTCTTTAAATATTTTTCTGCTTTTAATATTTTTTGAATAAGTTCACTAGAAGTAAATTCATATCCATAATCTAAACACCATGTATCTGGATTATGACAAAATTTACATCTAAGATTACACCCTTGCATAAACACCACATATCTTATACCAGGTCCATCAACAGTACTAAAGCTTTCTAAAGAATGAATTTTACCTATCATAGTTTAATACCTACTTACTATGAAATGTTCTAGATATTACATCTAATTGATGCTTACGTGATAACTTTACAAAATTTACAGCATATCCGGAAACTCTTATAGTAAGTTGTGGATATTTTTCAGGATGTTCCATTGCATCTAATAATACTTCTCTATCTAAAACATTTATATTAATGTGGTGTCCACCCTCTTCAAAATATGAATCTAACATTACCTTTAAATACTCTACTTTTTCATCATCACTTTTTCCAAGAACTGATGGAACAAGTGAAAATGTATATGAGATACCATCTTTACTTTCATTATAATCCAATTTTGCAACAGAATTTAAAGCACAAATTATACCATTTTTTTCTCTTCCATACATCGGGTTTGCACCAGGGGCAAACGGTGTCCAAGCTTTTCTTCCGTCTGGTGTAGCACCTGTTTTTTCACCATATACTACATTAGATGTTATTGTAAGTATTGACATAGTAGTCTCTGCATTTCTATAAGTTTTATGTTTTTTTAATTTTTCCATAAATCTTCTTTGAACATCCAGTGCTATTTTATCTACTCTTTCATCATCATTTCCAAAACATGGAAAATCTCCTTCTACTTCAAAGTCTATTGCTATACCTCTTTCATCTCTTACAGGCTTTACTTTCGCATATTTTATAGCACTAAGTGAATCTGTTATAACTGAAAGTCCAGATATACCACAAGCCATTGTTCTATATACATCTTTATCATGAAGTGCCATTTCTAATCTTTCATAACAATATTTATCATGCATGTAGTGTATAACATTAAGTGAGTTTATATATACCTTAGCAACCCAATCAAACATATAATCTAATCTTTTTAATATATCTTCATACTCTAAATATTCTGTTGTTATAGGTTCAGTATGAGGTCCTACCTGTACTCCTGTTTTTTCGTCTTTACCGTAATTTATTGCATATAACAATGCCTTTGCAAGATTACATCTAGCACCAAAAAATTGCATTTGCTTACCTGTTCTCATTGCTGAGACACAACAGGCAATAGAATAATCATCTCCATAAAATTCTCTCATTAAATCATCATTTTCATATTGTATTGAACTTGTCTTTATTGATACTTTACTTGCAAATTTTTTAAAACCATCTGGCAACCTATTAGACCATAATACTGTAAGATTAGGCTCTGGAGCTGGTCCAATATTGAATAATGTATTTAATATTCTAAATGAGTTTTTAGTTACAAGGGTTTTACCACTACAAGACATTCCACCAATTGCTTCTGTAATCCAATTTGGATCTCCAGCAAACAATGCACTGTAATCTTTAGTTCTTAAAAATCTAACCATTCTAAGTTTCATTATAAATTGGTCCATATATTCTTGTGCTTCTTTTTCAGTTATTATTCCACCTCTTAGATCTCTTTCAATATATATGTCTAAAAAAGTAGAAACTCTGCCCAAACTCATTGCAGCACCATTTTGTTCTTTTATTGCACCTAAATATCCAAAATATGTCCATTGTATCGCTTCCTTTGCATTTCCTGCTGGTCTTGATATATCAAATCCATATTTTTGAGCCATAATTTTTAATTCATTTAAAGCATTTATTTGCTCTGTAATCTCTTCTCTATGCCTTATAACTTCATCGTCCATATAGTCTGCTTCAATTTCATGTTTTTGTTCTTCTTTATCTTTTATAAGAAAATCTACTCCATACAATGCTACTCTTCTATAATCTCCAATTATTCTACCTCTACCATAAGCATCTGGTAAACCTGTGATAATTCCATTTTTTCTACATGCTCTCATCTCTGGCGTATATACATCAAATACTCCTTGATTATGAGTTTTTCTTTCATATATATATTTATTTTTTATTTTATCATCTAATTTATATCCATTTTCTTCTAAAGCTTTTTCAACACTTCTTATTCCACCTAGTGGCAATATTGCTCTTTTTAATGGTTTATCTGTTTGAAGTCCTACAATTATTTCTAAATCCATATCAACATAGCCTGCCTCATGTGCTAATATACTTGATACAATATCAGTATCTGCCTCAAGCACACCATCTTTATTATTTTCTTCAGACATAAGTTCTGATACTTTATTCCACAATTTAGTTGTCCTTTCTGTTGGACCTTCTAAGAAACTATCATCACCTGTATATTCTGTATAATTTTTCTGAATAAAATCTCTTACATTTACATTATCACACCAAAGTCCAGATACAAAAGTTTTCCATTCAAAATGTTCCTCACTCAATCCCATATATTTCCTCCATATCTTTTATTACAAGTATAATATATTTATTAAAAATATTCAACAAAAAATCAAAAAAATTTGATATTTTTATTAATAAATATATAGAAAGCGTTACCATTCACGGGGGTAAAATTATATTTTTTATGTCATTAATACTTTTTCACTGCCTTAATTTAAGTAATAATTTTATTAAAAATATATAATAAAAATTAATACTAAAATTTATTTTTATGATTAAAATACTATAAAATTAATGTTGTTTTGTAAAAATCATTTTTTTACAAGATAAGATATTTGCTGATATAACAGTGTTTCATTTACCTTACTATACCCATGAATGGTAACTAGAAAGCATTAAAATATATATGTATTTACAAATTTTTACTAATTTTAATTAAAATATTAATTTTTTATTTTATAAAATTACCACTATAAAAAATTGATACTTTTATTCCTTTTATACTTATAAACAATTTTACTTTTTTTGATAAAATCACAGAAAATAGAAAATAAAAGTCTTTCATATAGAACTAAAAGATGGCATTACGCCATCTTCTAGTTCTATTTTAGCTATTTAAGTTAT
>CAOKPF010000045.1 GCA_948470565.1 uncultured Clostridium sp. | reverse complement strand
AGGGGGATTGTGTCTTTTTTCGTAATTAAGGGATATTTTTTTCATAGTAGTAACACATTAATATTGTTATAAAATAGAAAAATAGATAAATTTTAAAAGTATTATTTATTAATTTTTTCTTTTTTGATATAATTACTATGAAATATAAGTTAGGTTTGCAAGTTGCAAATATAAACAATATATTTTCATAGGAGGCAATTATGTATAAACAATATTCTAAAATTATACAAATAGATAAAATAACATTAAACCAAAGTATATTGTTTGGTGTAATATTTGGAGTAGTTGGAATTTGTATGTTATTAATAAATTTTAATAATATGAAAAACTATATAGAAAAGAGTAGAATTTTTGTTGAAACTCAAGCAATCGTTGTAGATTATAGATATAGTGATGAAAGTTCTAATAAAGCAGTTATTGTAGAATATGAAGTTAATGGACGCACCTATAAAATTGCATCGTTTTATGCTTCAAATATTGTAAAAAATATAGGTGATATTGTAAAAATAAAGTATAACCCATATGAGCCAGAAGATGCCATTTTTAAATACGATTTTTCAATTATTATATTGATAATTATGGGATTTGTTTTTACATTTACTGGTATTACAATTATCATATTTGGTATAAAAAATAATAAAGCAAAAGAAATACAATAGGAATATATATTATTATTAAACTATTATTATTATATAGTAATACTTATTTTATACTTAAAAATTTGGACAGAATGCATGAATATATATCAAAATAAATATATTTAATTTTTATAATCATTTGGAAATATAGTTTTAAATTTCTTTACATATATTACTATACATGATATAATTTACATATAATATTAGAGATATCTTTATAGGGGTGAATAATAAATGATATATTTATATAATACTTTAACAAGGAGAAAAGAAAGGTTTAAACCAATAGATGAAAAAGATAACATTGTAAAGATATATACTTGTGGACCTACAGTATATAATTATGCTCATATTGGAAACATGAGAGCATATATATTTATGGATAATTTAAGAAAAGTATTAAAATATAATGGGTACAATTTAGAACATGTAATGAATATAACAGATGTAGGACACCTTGTATCAGATGCTGATGATGGCGAAGATAAAATGCTAAAATCAGTTAGAGAAATGAAAATGTCTGTTTATGAAATAGCACAAAAATATACTAAGGCTTTTTTAGATGATATTGAGAGTTTAAATATTGAAAGACCTGAACATATTGTAAAGGCAACTGAGCATATAAAACAAATGGAGGAATATGTAGATAAAATTTTAGAAAATGGATATGCGTACGAAACTTCTAAAGGAATATATTTTGATACATCAAAGCTTTCATCTTATGGAGAATTATCTGGAGTTGATTTAAATGCTCAAAAGGCAGGTGCAAGGATAGAAGTAGATAAAGAAAAAAGAAATCCACTTGATTTTGCACTATGGATAAAAGCACCTAAGGAACACATAATGAAATGGGATAGTAAATATGGTGAGTGTTATCCTGGTTGGCATATAGAATGCAGCGCAATGTCAAAATATTATTTAGGGGAAAAGTTTGATATTCATACAGGTGGAGTAGATCATATACCAATACATCATGAAAATGAAATTGCACAAGCAAAGGGAGCGACTGGAAAAAATCCAGCCAATATATGGATGCATACAGAATTTTTGTTAGTTAATAGTGGAAAAATGTCAAAAAGTTTAGGAAATGTGTATAAAATAAGTGAATTAAATGAAAGGGGAATTGAACCACTAGCATATAGATATTTTGTATATACATCACATTATAGAAATAAGTTAAACTTTACTTGGGAGGGAATAAATTCAGCTCAAGTATCACTAAATAGATTAAGAGAAATTTGTAATTTACATAGAAATGGAATTAATAAGATAGAGAAAAATATTATAAATGAATATGAAAACAAGTTTAGAGATGCTATAAATGATGATATAAATATGCCACTTGCAATGTCAATTGTATGGCAATTAGCTAAATATCCTGAAAAATCAGTTCAAATATATAAATTATTAAAAAAATTTGATGAAGTGTTGTCATTAGATATTGATAAAGTTGTAGAAAAAAATATTTTAGATATACCAGATGAAATTTTAGAAATACTTGATAAAAGAAAGCAGGCAAGAGAAAAAAAAGATTATGTAACTTCAGATATATTAAGAGATGAATTGAGAGAAAAAGGATACATAGTAAAAGATTCAAAAGAAGGTCAAGAAATAGAGAAAGTGTAGGATTAAGATGCCAATTTTAGATAAAAATAATGAAGAACAAGTGAAAAAATATATAGATTTTTTAAATAATAATGAGAATACTAGGCTTACTCAAAGTTTAGAGTGGGGAAAAGTAAAAAATGATTGGATTCAAGAAACAGTTTATTTAGAGGAAAACGATAATATAATTGCTGGAATTACATTTTTACTTGAAAAAGTACCATACATGAATTCATATCTTATGTATGCTCCAAGAGGACCAGTATGTAATTTGGCAAATACAGATATTGTAATGAAACTGTTGGAGGAAGCTTATACTATTGTTAAAAAATATAAAGTATTTTGTACAAAGTTTGATCCATCAGTTTTGTATGATGAAACATTGGAAGAGAAATATAAAAAATTAAGGTTTAAGCTATCTGGGAAATCACCAGATCATGACAAAGTAATACAACCTTTATATGAAGCAGTTTTGAACATAGATAATATATCACCAGATGATTTAATGAAAACATTTAGTGAGAAAACAAGATATAATATACGTTTATCCAAAAGAAAAGGTGTAGAAGTATATTACTCTAGAAGTAAAGAAGATTTAAAAACTTTTTATGAGTTATATAAAATTACAACAATAAGAGATAAAATAGGTTGTAGACCATATGAATATTTTGAAAGAATGTTAGAAGCTTTTGATGAGGAACATTTAAGAATATATATAGCAAAACATGAAGATGATAAACTATCTGCTGCAATTGCGGTTACATATGGACCTGAGATGTTTTATTTATATGGTGCCAGTTCTAATGAAAAACGTAATTTAATGCCAAACTATGCAATGCAATGGGCTATGATTAATTGGGGGATAGAAAAGGGCTGTAAAATATATAATTTTGGTGGTATAATTCATTTAGATAAAGAGAATGGTTTATATAAATTTAAGGCAGGTTTTTGTAAAGAACAAGGAATAGTGCAGTATATTGGTGAAATAGATAAGGTATATAATAAATTTATATATTTTGTTTATGATAATGTATTACCAATACTTAAGAAAATAAAGAGAAAATTTAGAAAGAATAAGTAAAAATAATTTATCTAGTGCATATAATGTAATAAGCAATTTGATGTATTAGATTTATAAAATGAAGCAATTAAATTTGTAGTGTTGCTTCATTTTATATTGAAAATTACATCACTAATTAAGAAAGGAGTAATTTATGGGAAAACAAACGTGGAAGGCAGGTACTTTTGTATACCCTGTTCCTGCTGTATTAATATCTTGTGGAGATGAAAAAATAAAGAACATATTTACTGTTGCTTGGACAGGAACAATTTGTACTGAGCCTGCAATGACATATATTTCTGTAAGAAAAGAAAGATATTCATATGATATAATTAAGAAATCAGGAGAATTTTGTATAAATTTAACTAATGAAACTCTGGCTTATGCTACTGATTTTTGTGGTGTAAAGTCAGGTAGAAATATAGATAAATTTAGTGAAATGAATTTAACACCACAAAAAGCAACAATTATACAAGCTCCAATGATAAAGGAAAGTCCTATTAATATTGAATGTAAAGTGAAAGAAATAAAAGAATTAGGCTCACATGACATGTTTATATCTGAAGTTTTAGCTATAAATGTAGATGAAAAATATATTGATGAAACAGGAAAGTTTGATATGGAAAAATGTAAACTTATAGCGTATTCACATGGAGAATATTACAAACTAGGAGAAAAATTAGGTAAATTTGGTTTTTCAGTAAAAAAGAAATAGTATTTTATATTTATTTTGAGAAGATGTTGTATAATATATCTTCTCATTTTTTTTATAGAAAATACGTGTAATTTTTATAAATAGTATATTTTATGTTGACTTTTTGATGGAATTTTATTATAATATGTGTGTAAATTTTAACCGATATTTATTTTAATTAAAAGGAGATGGAAATATGCAAAGTTATTATGATGTAGGTATAATTGGTGCAGGCATTGCGGGAGTATTTTCAGCGTATGAATTAACTAAGGACACATCATTATCTATTGCTTTAATTGAAAAGGGCAATAAAATTGAAAAACGGGTTTGTCCAATTATATCAGGAAAATCAAGTAAATGTTTAAATTGTAGCAGATGTAGTATAATGCAAGGCTTTGGAGGTGCAGGAAATTTTTCAGATGGAAAGTATAATTTTACAACAGAGTTTGGTGGTTGGCTTAACGAGTATGTCCCAAATGATGAAGTTATTCGTTTAATAGATTATGTAGATGATGTAAATATGCAATTTGGGGCAACAGATAAAACTTTTTCTACATCTACATCTAAAGCTTTGAAAATCGAAAAAAAAGCACTGCAGAATGATTTACATTTACTTCATGCAAAAGTTAAGCATTTAGGAACTGAAAATAATTTAAAAATATTAAAAGCTGAATATGAATATTTGTCGAATATAAAAGATTTAGACATTTTATCTAATAATGAAGTTTATTCAATTGAAGTATTGGATGATGGTACATATATGTTGTATTCAGAACTTGGTGAAATTAAATGCAAATACCTTATTGTAGCACCTGGTAGATATGGTGCTGAATGGTTTAGTAAACAGTGCGAAAAGCTTGATATTCCAGTTATAAATAATCAAGTAGATATTGGAGTTAGAGTAGAACTTCCATATAAAGTGTTTGAACATATAACAGATAGTGTATATGAAGCAAAGCTAAAATACAGAACAAAGTGTTATGGTGATATGGTTAGAACTTTTTGCATGAACCCAAGAGGGTATGTAGTAAATGAAAATGTTGATGGACTTATAACTGTCAATGGTCATAGTTATTCTGATCCAAAATTTCAAAGTGATAATACTAACTTTGCAATTTTGGTAAGTAAAAAATTTACTGAACCATTTAATGATCCATATTTATATGGAAAAAGAATAGCATCATTTTCTAATTTACTTGGAAATGGGGTAATAGTACAAAGATATGGTGATTTAATTAGAGGCAGAAGAAGTACAAAGCATAGAATGGCTGAAAGCTTTGTAAAACCTACACTTAATGCAGAACCTGGAGATTTAAGTTTGGTACTCCCAAAAAGATTTTTAGATGATATAATTGATATGCTAAAAACTTTAGATAAAATAGCACCTGGAACTACTAATGATGATACATTACTTTATGGGGTAGAAGTAAAGTTTTATAGTGCAAGACCAAAACTTACTAATGAACTTGAAACATGTTACAAAAATATGTTTGCAATTGGTGATGGTGCAGGAATTACAAGAGGACTTGCACAAGCAGGAGCTAGTGGAGTTTATGTGGCAGAACGAATTTTAGAAAGAGAAAAATAATAAAATGTTATTATATAAAAACGGTACAATCTTAATTGATTGTATCGTTTTTTAGGAAATATGTAAAAATATATAAATTATGTAAAAGTACTTGACATAATATAAAATGCTCTATACCATAATTATGGTAAATATGTAATTTTATAACTATTAAAATTGTTTAGCTAGCTTTGCTAGCAGAAGGGGAGGTGCTTATGGAAAATAAAGTATTAAATTATGATGAATTTACCAATGCATGTAATTTATGCAGTACAAAAGAGTATCATATATATGATAGGTACAATGCAGAAGATGAAATTAAGTTTTATAATACGTACGAGGTTATTTCTAAAGATGAAGGGGTTCATGTAAAAGAAACATTAAAGATAACAGAAACAGATGATGAATGGAATATTACAGCAGAAAGAATTACAGATGAAGGTACTATAAATTTTCCTAAAGATAAAATGGTAAGATTGACAGTAAGACAAACAGAACTTACATATGATAATGCATTAAGAGGCAGTAAACCTACGATAAAAGAGGTAACTTATGTTTATGATCCAAAGAAAAATGCAGCATGAAAACATAATTACTAAAGAAAAAAGGCGGGAGTTAATAACTCTCGTCTTTAGTTTATCCAAGTCGTCTTTTCTTTATTCTAATATCTTCACCAATAAATTTACAAGCAATAAAATTACCAAGTATTCTTGAAACAACTCTTTCATCATAAAAATTGTACAATTCTTTTAAATTAAGATTAGTTGAAATAATCATTTTTTTGTTTTCAAGTAGTCTAGTGTTGATAATGTTGAAAAGTTCAGTAAATTTTGTATTACTCATAGTTTCAGTACCAAGATCATCAATAATTAATAAATCTACATCAAAAAGTCTGTTATACATATTATTTTCAGAATTCTTCTTTTCAAAGTTAAATTTATAATCCATTACTTTATCCATTAAAAGGGGAGCAGTTTGATATATAACAGTTTTTCCTTTTTTTATAAGTTCATTTGCTATACAATTAGCAAGAAATGTTTTACCAAGTCCTGTATTTCCAACAAATAATAAATTTTTTTGTGAAGAATTATTTATATTTTTCACAAAATCTTCTGACATTTTTCTAACCCATTTTATATTATCAAGTGGTGATCTATCTATACCATATTTTTCTTTATTTGGAACATCAGAATAAAAACTATAATCAAATGTATAAAAATTTTCTTCATTCAAACTAGACATATTATATTGTTTATACATCTCATTGATAATTTTTTGAATAAAACAACTACAATATTTAACAGTACCATCTTCACTTATTTTTCCAGTATCTTTACATATATTGCATTCATATATTGGTTCAAAATCACTTTTTGAGTGACCTAATTTTTCTAGTTGTTTAGTTATCTTTTTTTCAATTTCTTGAATTTTTGAATTCATATTTTCCTCTTCAATTTGTTTTGTTAAACTATCAGATAATAGGATTGTTTTGGTAATTTTTAAAGCTAACATATTTTTTTCAAATTCAAGCTCTTGTAGCTTAGGATTACTTTCATATATTTTTTTCTTTTTATAATTTGCATTATCTATTGCTATTTGTCTTTTTTTCTCATATTCTTTTTCAATTTCTGTGTATATATTACTAGGCATAGCTTCACCTCAATTTATTTATATATTATCATAAAAAGATTCTAGATCTTCGTATTCTCTTTGTTCATAATTTTGATATTTTGTTTTAGGCGCACTTTTATTTATTTTTACATTAGAAACTTTTTTGTTTTCAAATTCTCTTGTTTCGTTTTCAAGATCTTTTACACTAGTATAGCCTTTTTTATGCCAATTAGAAAGAATGCCATTTACATAGCTAATTGATGGAGTCCCCTTTAATACAGCTCGCTTTAGTGCTTGTTCAATCATATCAAATTTATAATTATATTCTTTAATCCATGCATTAATAAATGGTTCCTCATATTGTGATATATTTCTATTTAGACCTAAAGCTTTAACAATTTTTTGTTTAGTCTTTTGTATATTATCATAAGTTTCAAGAAAATCTTCAAGTTGTTCAAAAGTTTTTACATTTCCTTTATACCAGCTTTCAGCTACCGCTAATACATATTTTCTGTTAAGAGCCTTTCGTTCTTGACAATACTGAAAAAGTGCAATCATAACTTCTTCAGAAAAGCAATAATTTTTAAACATAAGCTCAATATCAGAATACCACATTAATGTCATCATACCTTGAAAATAACTTTCATTAATTGCAGCAGCAGCAGCAATTCTTTTCTTTTCCTGTTCAGTTTGACTCTTGTTGTTTTTAGGTTCCATTTTTGGTGTATAAGATTTATTAATTGCAACTTCCTTTAAGTCCGTAATTTTAAATCCATTGGAGGTCTTTACTATTAGCTCCTCTGCTTGCAATCTATCTAAGCTAAAATTAAGTTCTTGTTCAGTTGCCATAAGTTTTTTTGAAATACCAGCTTTATCAATTTCAATTCCCTTTTTAGATAAAAAAAGAATATATAAATAAAGCTTTATATCAATTCCCTCTAACGTATTCATATAATTTAAAATAAATTGGTCTGATACATAAGTATCATCAAGTTCTAAGCTACTTTTTTGTAAAAATTTCATAATATACTCCTAAATAATAGTAGTTAGATTATATCATTATTTTTATAAAATTACAACTGTAAAAAAATTACTTTTTATACACCTCATTAAGCAATATATCTGCATATTTTAAGTCTACAAAAATTTTTTTGTTGAATAAAAAATTTAAAATAATTATTACCATATCAATAATAGTTTCATTATTAAAGTTTACACAAAATATAGCAATTACAGGTAAGCTTAAAAATACAAATATATATACTAGAATATCCATACTAAGAGGTATAAGGCTTAAAAGATATATACATATTATTAAATAAACACTAATAATTGCAAGAGATTTATAATCAATTATTCCAAGCCATTTATTTTTTCTATTAAAATTACAATAGATAGGGCGCAAATTATATCGTTTCATAAAATCACTTTCCTTTAAAAATATTATAACTATCACTAAAATCTGTAACTTTTACAAAAAAATCTTTTGTAAAACTATTGATTTTGTATAAAATAGATATAGAACCAACAAGAATAATTTTGTAAAGAATAGATTTTGTATCTTTATACATAATTGGAATAAAAATAATAAGTTTTACAAATATTTGAGTAAATAGAGAGCAAACATATAATTTTAACCATGTTTTAGTAATTCCAGACGTAAGTTTACTACAAAGGCAAACTAATGCTAGGGGTGAAACTAATAACAAAAATATAATAGTAACATAACGAATAGAAAAATTAATAAGTATAGAAATTGAGCCAAATGAAATAACGCCTTTGATAATACCATCTAAGCTTAAAAGGTCGTTTTTCATAAAGTCCTCCATAGAAATAATATTTTCTTTTAAATTCTGAAATGTTATATCATTTCCAGATAACTGAGTTGTAAAAGTTGAGATAGAGTTAGAAAATTCATTAAAAATATTTAAACTTTCCTCACATATATAATAACTATTGTTTATAATTAGTGCTATAATAACGTTTTTTATAATAAATACATATATATTTTCAGTTTTATTGCCATTAAACATAGAAATAAGTTGTGAGAAAATATAATGAATAGCGAAAAATAGTAAAAGTGAATTTGCTATAATCACTAAGCCATTAATTTTATTGCTAAAGAATATATTTTTAAGCGGTTCTTCAGATAAAATTTTTGGAGTAATAATGGATATATTATCTAAAACTTCATATACTTGACCTTCTACTGATTTAAACAATTTTTCAGAAATTACATTTAATGTAGTACTAATATCAGTATTATTCATCATTTTATAACTGCTTCAACAAATTTTAATATTAAATCAATAGAGAGAATAATTCCATAACTTAAAATTGCAT
Organism: uncultured Clostridium sp.; assembly: GCA_948470565.1. Lineage (GTDB taxonomy): Bacteria > Bacillota > Clostridia > TANB77 > CAG-465 > CAG-465. Next base: position 7,789 of record CAOKPF010000045.1, on the reverse strand, counting down.
TTACAATTACTTTCTTGCCAAGCACCATTTTTTCTTCATTACCAAAACTAAGTTTTCGGATAAGTACACCACCTGCTATTGCAACTCCTGCTGCTGGTGTTGCTATTTTCACTAAGTATGATTGAATTTTGTTTAATGCACTATTTAACTTTGTTACAAGCGAAGGGGTTGATACAGCACCGTATGTAGTGGTTAGAAATATTGATGTTAAACTTATGCATAGTATACACATACTAATTTTTCTAAAATTTAAACTTGTAATCTTTTTTATAATTTTTTTTAGAGATATTTTCCTTAATTTTATTTGTTTCATTAGCTTCCTCCCATCTTTTAAGTATTACATTTTTTGTCATATTTGTATTTGTACCATCAGATAATAAACAAATTGCTTCAAATGTTTTCAAATTTTTAGTAATATCCTCTTCACTTAAAATATATTCCTGCTTTTTAGAAACGGACAAGCTTTCACTAAGTCCTGATTTTATATTTCTAAAATTATTTGATATAAAATTAAAATTACTATTTTGTGAATTTTCAGAATAAGAGAAAGTCTCTGTATTTTTTTCAAATTTTCCCACCTGTTTTATAATTTTATCTATTGTATATAAATCATCATTTCTATACCAAATTTTATTTACTAAGTTTTGTATAATTACATTTGCAGTATTCTCGTTTTTTATAGTGTTGATAAGTGAAGAATAGCTTTGCATTGATAAGATATTAATACACTTATATTCACGAGATATAGCAAAAAAACTTGCATCCTCTGCGTTTGCTAATTCTTGATATTCATCACAGATAAAAAATATAGGGGTATATTTTTTTTGAGATAAAACTTGTCGTTGAAAATCAAGTTTAAAATATGTTGAAATTATTTTTGACAAAAGTTTATTTTCACCTATATTTAAAGATAAAACAAATATATTATCAGAATAAAAATTATTTAACGTGTTCTTTTTACAAAACTTTTCATGTATTTTATAATCAGATAAAAATAGATTTGTCATACGGGTAATTTCAGATTTTATAATACCAGAAGTTCTTTCATCTAATTTTAAAAATTCATTTTTTATATTAAAAATTGCAGAATTTAGATTAAATAACTCTTCATCAGTAAAATTATTATCTAATATTAATGATTTAACTAAATTTAATTTTTCACCTAAATAATTGATATCAATTGTAAGCTTATGTAGTTCAGAAAAATCAACATAGTTATTATAGGTTCTAATTAGTATTATAAAATCACGTATATAGGTTTGAGCTTTATCAAGCCAGTAAGTATCTGATTTTGTTGTATCAGTAGTAAGAGCCAAAACTTGTTTTACCATTGAACTTAATTCTATTGCAGACATATTAGGATTATCTAAAGGATTGTATGTAATATCACTATCAAGTGATATTTCTATTACTTTATCTTGTTTTCCATATGATTTTGCAATTTTATATACATCATTTATATATGTACCTTTCACATCTATAATTACACCATATATATTATTTTGTATAAGTTCAGCAAATATATTTGATATGCCACTAGTAGTTTTTCCGCTTCCAATACTTCCAGTTATTAATATATTTTGGTATAATCCTTTTTCATTTAAGTATATATCTTCATTCTCGTTTGTAATACCAATTTTAATATTTATACCATTAATAGATTTTTCATTAGTAATATTGTTATCGTTATAAATATAATTCTTTTTAGAATAATATATATTAATTAATATAGATACTATATACAAAGTACAAATAGAAAATAAAACATAATATGTAATTTTGAAATTGTTATAATTATCATCTAGTATATATGATATATTTATATTTTTATTAAATATATTTATGTAAAGAAAATTAGATACTAAAAATTTGTATGAAAAAGCAATTTTTAGTAATATGATAGTTATGGTTACAAGAAGTATTGTAAAACACTTCTTGTACCATATAGGCGATTTAAAATTGAATAAAAGAATATTAGAATTATCATTTTTTTGTTCTACCAAGTTGTTAGCTGTATTTGTTAGATGTTTACCTTTGATATATTTCTTAAGTTTACTGCCGTTACTTGAAAATATAACGGAATAATCTAAAAGAGAATACAGCTTAAATGAAATAATGCATAAATAGAGAAAAAATTGTAAGATAATTAACATCAAATCACCCATTAACAGTTTAACACTATAACGTTTAAAAATCAACAATATTTTTAGTTTTCAACAAATTAAGACAAATGTTGTTGAAATTCGACTAAATTTTCTATGTTTTTGCTTCAATTTTGGAAATAATTTTGTTATATATAATAATTTAAGTAGAAAAAATATAAAAAAAGATAGAACATTTTTCCTATCTTTTATAGATAAAATAATAAGTTTTAATAAATTTATTATTTGCGTGTCTGGTATAGTTGTAATGACTAATTAGACATTGTATATATTATATTTTTAATTATAATGATATTAAAATTCTATATGAAATTATATTATTGTTTTAAAAAAATTAAACTTCTGTAAATATGTCCATAATTGTACTGATTAATAATCCTTTATTTATAGGTTTGATTAAAAATCTATCTATGTCTAGGTTTATTATACTAGATATAATATTTTGATTTTTTATACCTGATACTATAATTGAATGAGGAGTATAATTACTTTCATGTTTTATTTTTTCAATTACTTCTAATCCTGAATATTTTGGCATTTCTAAATCCGTAATAATTAAATCTGGTTTGGTTTCTAAAATTATTTTTATTGCCTCTTCACCATCGTGAGCCTTTCCAACTAAACTCAAATTAGGAGATGATTTTATAATATTTCCAATATATTCAAGGATATTAACTGTGTCATCTGCTACTACTATTTTTATATTTTTCATAATAATCCTCCTTAAAAATTACTAAAAAAATGTTTGTATATTATGTCGTTTTTTGTCGAAATTTGACATAAATATGTACAATACGTATTTGTTATAAGTACACGCAGTTAAATTTTACCATCTTTTAATGATAAAATCAATAAGAAATAGATTTTAATCAAAAATGAACAAGAAATTTTTTGAAAATATAGAATGAAGATAAATATTTATAAACAATTTGGCTTAATTTTAGATATTTTATTTTAAATAAATGAAAGAAAAAGGAAGGGGGAAATTTATGAATAATTGTAGGAAACATGAAGGCAAGCTAAATGTAGTTGGGATTAATATAAAACATTATAGAAATAAATCGAATATATCATTACAAAGGTTATCAGATAAATTAATGATAATGGGTATTGATATACATAGGCAATCTTTATATAGCATAGAACGTGGTGATAGAACAGTTGTAGATTATGAATTGTGTGGAATTGCTAAATGTTTAAAGATACCAGTAGATTATTTATTAAAAGATTATATAGAATGTTTAGAAAAAGGAGATTATCAGTAAATTTAGATAATCTCCAATTTGAACTAGTATTAATTTTTTTTATCTTCTTTCTTATTTTCAATTTTTAGTAATTGCTCATACAGTTTTCTCTCTTTTTCAGAGATATTTTCTGGAATATCTATACTTATTGTAAGTATAAGATTTCCTCTTTGACCGTTTTCTAAAATATATCCTTTATTTTCTATTGTTACAGTATCATTTAATTTTAGATTACTTGGTAGATCTATGTTTATTTTTTCACCAAAGACTTCTAAATTATATTTACCGCCAATTACAGCTAAAGCAGGTGATATAGTTATATTTTTGAATAAATTATTACCATCTAGTTTAAAATCATTATTTTCAAGAACTTTTACATGAATAATTAAATCACCATTTTTTCCACCATTTTTTCCTGGATTTCCAAGAGCCGCTAAGCGTATTTTTTCACCTGTTTTAATTCCAATAGGAATATTAACTGAAAACGTTTTCATACCTGCTTTGTGTGCTTTAATTGCAATTTTCTTTTCTACACCAAAGAACCCCTCTTCTAAAGTTACATCAATATGTGTTATTATATCAGAACCTTTTTCAGGTTTTTGTTTTGATTTTTTTTCATCTTTTGGACTATTATCAATATCTCCAAAGTTTTGAGCATCATCTTTTCTAAAACCTAGTATAGTAGTTAGTAAATCATTTATTACATTTACACCAGATTTAAATTCATAACGTACTTGAGATAAACTTGAATCTCCATCTACAATTCCATATCCAAATCTATTTACTTGCCTATCGTATTTTTTTCTTTTTTCATCATTCATTAGAGTTGCATAGGCTTCGTTTACATCTTTAAACATAGTTTCTGCTTCACTGCTTTTATTAGCATCTGGGTGATACTTTTTTGCAAGTTTTCTATAATTTGATTTTATTTCTTCTTTTGAACTTCTTCTATTTACTCCAAGTATTTCATAGTAATTTTTATATTTCATATATTGCTCCTTCTTATCACACATCTAATAAACTACATTATACCACAAATTATTTTATTTTCAATAATTTTAGCTTGCTTTTTTTCAAAATTTCTTGTATAATGATTTAGTAGTTAAAACGGAGGTAAGAAATGGACAACGATATTACTTTTGAAAATCAAAAAATTGTTCCTGTAAAATTGGAAGATGAGATGAAAAGCTCATATATATCTTATGCAATGAGTGTTATAGCATCACGTGCATTGCCTGATGTAAGAGATGGTATGAAACCAGTTCATAGAAGAATTTTATATGTAATGAGTGAACTTGCTTTATGGCCAGAAAAACCATTTAGAAAATCTGCTAGTATAGTAGGAGATGTTATGGGTAATTACCATCCACATGGTGATGCTGCAATTTATGACGCTCTTGTTCGTTTATCTCAAGATTTTTCATTGAGATATCCACTTGTAAATGGTCATGGAAATTTTGGATCTATTGATAATGATCCACCTGCTGCTATGAGGTATACGGAGGCAAAATTGCATAAAATTGCACTTGAAATGCTATCTGACTTAGATAAAGAAACTGTTGATTATGTACCTAATTATGATGATAGATTAAAGGAACCATCAGTATTACCAGCAAAGTTACCTAATTTACTTATAAATGGTTCATATGGTATTGCAGTTGGTATGGCATGCAATATCCCGCCACATAATTTAACTGAGGTCATAAACGGAACAATCGCACAAATAGATAATCCTGATATAACTAATGAAGAATTAATGGCTTATATCAAGGGACCTGACTTTCCTACTGCTGGCATAATAGTAGGTAAAGGCGGTATAAGGGATGCGTATACAACTGGTAGAGGAAAAGTTTGTGTTAGAGCAAAAGCTGAAATTGAAGAGGATAATAGAGGTAGATTTAGGATAATTGTAACTGAAATACCTTATCAAGTAAATAAAGCAGCATTAGTTGAGAATATAGCAAAATTAGTACAAATAAAAACTATTGAAGGAATATCAGATTTAAGAGATGAGTCTGATAGAGAGGGATTAAGAATTGTTATTGAACTAAAAAGGGATGCTAATCCTAATGTTGTATTAAATTTATTGTACAAACATACTCAATTACAGACAACACAAAGTATGTTAATGCTTGCATTGGTAAATGGTGAACCAAAAGTATTACAATTAAGAGAAATTTTAGGTCACTATATTAATCATAGAAAAGAAGTAATAATTAGAAGAACAAAGTTTGATTTAAATAAGGCTGAAGCAAGAGTTCATATACTTGAAGGATTAAGAATTGCGATTGATCATATAGATGAAATAATAAAAGTTATAAGGGAGTCTTATGATAATGCACAGCAAAAACTTATGGAAAGATTTGGACTTTCTGAAATTCAGGCAACTGCGATACTTGAAATGAAACTTAGAACTCTTCAAGGTTTACAAAGAGAAAAGATTGAAGATGAATACAATAGTTTGCTTGCGCTTATTGCTGAATTAAAAGGTATTCTTGCATCAGAGCAAAAAGTACTTGATATTATTAAAGAAGAATTAACTGATATAAAAAATAAATATGGTGATGAGAGAATAACAGCAATTACTCATGGTGCTAGTGATATAGATATTGAAAGTTTGATTAAGGAAGAAACTAATGTTGTTACATTAACTCATTTTGGATATATTAAAAGAATATCTGCTGACGTATATAGAAGTCAAAAGCGTGGTGGAAAAGGACTTACTGCAATGAATACTCGTGAGGAGGACTTTGTTGAACACTTATTTATAACTTCAACTCATGATTATATAATGTTCTTTACTACTGCTGGACGTGCATTTAGACTTAAAGCTTATGAAATACCTGAAGCTAGTCGTACTGCTAAAGGAACTGCAATTGTTAATTTGTTGCAACTTTCTCAAAATGAGAAAATTGCAGCTGTAATACCAGTACATGACTATGCAGAAGAATTATATGTACTTATGGCTACTAAAAATGGTCTTATAAAAAAGACAAAACTTGTAGAATACAGTAATATAAGGAAAACAGGAATACAAGGAATAACATTAAAAGATGAAGATGAATTGATTGATGTTAGACTTACTGATGGAAATAGAAACATTATAATGGTAACAGCTAGTGGACTTTCAATTAGATTTAACGAAAATGATGTTAGAGCAGTCGGTAGAACTTCACAAGGTGTGAAAGGAATTGCACTTGTTGCTGATGATAAAGTTATTGGAATGGAACCAATAGAGGAAAATGATAAATATATATTAGCTATAACTGAAAATGGTTTTGGCAAAAGAACAGAGATAGATGAGTATAGAGAGCAAGCAAGAAGTGGAAAAGGTGTTCTTACTTACAAAACAACTGCTAAAACTGGAAATGTAGTAGGAATAAAAGTTGTAAATGATACTGATGATATTATGCTTATAACTGATACAGGGGTAATTATTAGAATTAATGTAAAAGATATAAGTGTACTTGGTAGAAATACTCAAGGTGTTACACTTATGAGAACCTCAGATGGTGGAAAAGTTGTAAATGTTGCAAAAATTCCAGAAGAGGAAGAAACAGAAGAAAATCAATAAACTAATATAAAAAGAGGGGACTTTTTTACAGTCCCCCTATTTTTGGGTATTAATAACTACTAAATTTTTAGTTCTTATACAAAATAGATTCCTTTGCATCTGGATGAACATTAAATGCATCCTTTGGAATGTTATTTTTGCTTTCTCGTGATAATTTCTTTTCCCTGTTAGTATATTTTAATATTTCTTTAATATACTTATGTGGATCGTCTGAAAGATTTTCTGTATTTTTTTCTGTGGTCATAGTCATTCTCCTTTCTACATATCTACTAATCACATTTTAATTTTCTAATTTCCCAATATTTAGCAATGCTAATATATTGTTACAAGTGTCTGCTATACAGTGTTGTTGTACATGGTGCATATTAATACATTACATTCCTTAAATCAAATTTAATACAATAATTATAACAAAAAATATGTTAATTGACAATACAAACAATATATTTTTCAGGTGGAATTCATGAAATTTTCCAAAAAGTGTATATTCCTGTAATATAAATTGAGTGGTTTCCAACATTGCCAACTAGAATAGTTTGATAAGTAACGATAATTTTGTAACATTTGAAACTATCTAAATGTTATTTAGATAGTAAAAATGCACAAGAGAATATAAATATATTAGAAAGTTTTCAATAATGATAAATAAAAACTATTATATATAGGAAAAGACATCATGTAGTGATTCGGCTTAATGTTACAAAATTATGGTTAAGCTATTATAAAATTTTGATTGATAATACTGAAAATATTCAAAATTGTAAATGTCAAGTAAAAAGTTAATAAAAAGTGGAAAATAAAAAAGTCAT
>CAOKPF010000044.1 GCA_948470565.1 uncultured Clostridium sp. | reverse complement strand
TTGCTATCGAGTTCGCGACAAATACGCCTCTTGGGACTTTCACCCTAGATTTATGGCATGCCCATCATACAAATAAAAGAGACTTTTTTAAGCCCCTTTTATTTAAAAGAATGATTATTTTTAACACTATCTTAAAATAGTATCCTCATTATTTGGTCCTATTCCAATATAGGATACAGGAATTCCAGTTTCACTTTCAATAAATTTAACAAATTTTTTTGCTTTTTCAGGTAATTCATCAAAAATTATACAGTTATCTGGTATTTCCCAACCACCTTCAAATACTTTATAATTTGGAATTGGAATTTTTCCTGTTATTTCTATATCAGATGGAAATGAAGTTATTACTGAACCATTATACTGATAACTAGTACATACCTTTATATAACCCAAATTATTTCCAATTAATCCTATTGTATCTAAATGATTAAGACATATATCAGTATATCCTCTATTTTTGGATAATGCTACTAAATCTAACCAACCACATCTACGAGGTCTTTTTGTAGTAGTACCATACTCATGGCCAAACTCTCTTATAACATCTCCCTCATGTCCTAATAGTTCTGTTGGAAAAGGTCCATTACCAACTCTTGAACAATATGCCTTCATAGTTGCAATAACTTTTGATACATAACAAGGTCCTATACCAGAACCAGAAAGTGTTCCAGATGTATTACACTGCGAACTTGTACAATTAGCATAATCACCAAAAAGTAAATCTAAATGATCTGCTTGAGCACCCTCAATTACAATTTTTTCACCATAATTGAGCTTATTATTAATTTTCTCATCTGGATTTTGAATATAAGGTTCAAGCATTTCTTTTGCCTTTATACAATAATTAAATAATTCCTTAACTTTATAATTAATACCATTTGCTTTAAGTTCTTTTTTATGAAATTTCAAAGCCAATTTTAACTTTTTTTTAAGACTTTCCTCATCACGAAACAAATCTTGCATTCTAATACCTATACGTTTAGCCTGATCTTCGTAACATGGACCAATTCCACAATTTGTAGTACCAATTTTACCATGCCCACGATATTTTTCTTGAATTTTATCAAGATCAATATGATATGGCATAATAATATGTGCACAGTCGGAAACAATTAAATTTCTTGGTGTAATTTTAATGTACTTAGAAAGTAACTTTATTTCATCGTATAAAACTCTTGGATCAATTACCACTCCATTACAGATTACTGCCGTTACTTGAGGATAAACTATTCCACCTGGAATTAAATGAAGTGGAATTTTTTCACCTTCATAATAAACTGTATGACCTGCATTATTACCACCTGTCGTCCTTAAAACTAACTGTGCATCTTGTGCTTCATATGCGGAAACTCTACCTTTACCTTCATCGCCCCAATAACTTCCTACTATTTCTGTTACACATTGATAAAATTTTTTACTCATATTATTCCTCCTTTATTAAAATGCCTTTAAATTATTAAAAACTATAAAAATTATGTCATGCTTGATTATTATACCACTCTATTATACAGAATGCAACCAAATTACAAGAATTTATAAATATATTTTAAAATTTTATAAGTATAACTGGGGGTTTACTCTTATGCCAAAGAAAAAATCAATCACTTCTGATTGATTTGTATATTTATCTGTTCTATAAAATTCCGACAAATACGTCGTTGGTGGAGATGGCGAGAGTTGAACTCGCGTCCAAAAATTCCTACATATAACTTTCTACAAGTTTAGTAAATGTTAAAATAGTAGTATAGTAATAAAACATTTACAAAAAATACTATATTACAATTGTAAATACCCTTTAACTTACAATTATCAGTTAAATTCGTTAGCTAGAAAAAATCGATGCTTTATACAACTCTCTAGCAAAATTGTATAAAACCGGTTGCACTTAGGCAGCCATTGCAAATTCATTGTTATCTGCGTTTAAATTTAAGTTCCCGTTTTTATAGTGGCCAACGAGAATCCACTACTTGCTTATTATATGTGTAAAATAATTGTCGAAACCCATCATCCCCATATCCTATATTAATTTTAACATTTTTTTAGCAACGTGTAAAGAGATTTTAAAAAAATAAGGAAAAAATCTACACTTTTTATTATGTAGATTCCATATTTAACTATTTTGAAAAATTATAGCCACATTTATTACAAAATTTTGCTTTTCCATCAGCAATAACTCCACATTGTGGACATACCTGTTCTTTTAGTTCTTTCTTTTCTTCTATTTTTTTTATTTCTTTCTTTTCTTCTTTAATTTTAAATGCTTTTTGTTTTTCACCGCAAACAGAACAATATTCACTATCTAAACTTATAACTTCTTTACAAGATGAACAAGTCCTAAGTCCTTTGTTATATAGTACCTTTTTATTCATTTCATCAATTTCCGCTCTTATTTTATCTACTTTTTTTGCTTCTTTAGTAAATACCTTGCCTACATCTTCACCATCTTTATACATTTCATACACAGTTTTTCCAATTGCAACAAATATTTCTTCAATATCAGTTTCCTTATCATTTATAGAAATTTTAAGTTTAGTTTCTTCTATTATTTTACCTGATTTATCTGCGACTGTGTTATATGTATCACTTGCAGTTTTTCCTACTTTTTTTGATATTTCTTCTACTTTTTTCATAAACTCCATAATAAATCCCTCCAATACAATATATATACCACAATAATATAAAATATTCAATACTTATGGTAATTTTTCTTACTAAGATATGATAATTTATTCTAATATCTTATTTTTTGAAAATATGCATACTACTTTTTACAGAAAAAGGATAGGAAATTACTCCTATCCAATTTGATCACCTCCCCTATAGAAAAAAACTCTCCTAATTTACTTCAAAAACCTTAACAGTTATTTTACCACGCTCTATTTCTTGCCGAGGAATAAACAGGCAAAGCTCCTGAAGAGCTGCTGGTAATGATGGAATATCTATATCCATATCATCATTATCTCCTGCTTCCACCTTTATTGGCGTACTAGTCGCTACAAGCGGACCACGTGCAGTCAAAACCTTGTACTCAAGTCTCCCCTCAAAAGGTACATCAGAACTTATTTCCAAATTAACTTTTGTACCCTCTAAATTGCCGTCAATTCCATGACGAATTGTATATCCATATCCTTCTGGATTTTCTCTGGGGAAATTAATGGTAAGAGGTCTGCCAAACTCTACAACCTCACCGTAATTTCTTACTACGCTACCATACGAAAAGAAAAATGCTTGACCCATACTTTTTATCCTCCTTTTAATTTAAAATAGAATTTATATTTAACACTAATACTAGTATACAATATTTTAAATTTTATGTCAAGTGTTTTATGCTATTTTATTATAAATACATATATTTTTTATAATCAATAAATAATTCATCTATTCTTAGCCTATTTTAAAAAATTGCAATTTTACATAAGTTAAAAAATAGAAAAAATGAACCCTATAAAATACAGAGTTCATTCTCTAATACCTACAAAATATATCATTTTTTGTTTAAGTATATTTAAATATATCTTATACAAACATATTCTTTTGCTATTTTGACTTTAATTCTACAATACTATCAATATCAACTTTTCTATTATGCACAATAGGCTCCCAAACATAATCTTTCTTAACTATACATAATATATTTATTGGTATCCAAGTAAGCATAAATATAGCTAGTGTAAGTATTCCTTTAAATGTTCGCTTTAATTTTTTCTTTTGAATTATAACTACTAATGCAGCAATAGCAACTGTTGCAAAATATCCTAATATAACTGATATAATTTTATTGTCATATAAATATTTAGCCAAAGCTGGCACCCTTATATCAAGTATATTATACACAGCTAATGCTATAATTATAGCTGCGGACAATAACTGCGCAACTGGTGCTAAAAAAAACAAACACATATCAAAACCTTGAGGTATTTTTCTTGTAATACCAACCTTTAAAAGTTTCTTACAATATGAAGTCATACACTGTAAAGTTCCCATAGACCAACGTTTTCTTTGTTTCCATGATTGTTTAAAAGTAAGAGGCTGCTCATCATATGTTATGGCATCATTAACAAATGCAATTCTTTCATTATGCAATGCACAAAGTGCAGCAAATTCAACATCTTCTGTCATAGTAACAGTATTAAATCCATGCTCATCTAAAACTTTTTTTGAAATCATAAATCCTGTACCATTTATTGAAGACGACCATCCCATATTCATTCTTGCTTGATTAAAGAAATAATTTTGTATCCAATAAAACAATGAATAACAACAAGATATCCAGGTATCAGATGGATTTTTGCTATCTCTATACCCTTGTGCAACTTTATACCCTGAACATAAAGTATCGTTCATTCTAGCTAAAAAATCAGGATGGACAATATTATCGGCATCAAAAATTATATATGCATCATATTCACTATGTTTTTTCTCCATATACTCAAATGTATATTTTAAAACCTCACCTTTACTAACAACCTTTTTATTACACTCTATTATTTTAGCTCCCCTTTGTAGAGACACCCTTTTAGTATTATCAGTACAATTATTAGGGATTACAAATATATCAAATAACTCTTTTGGATAATTTTGTTTATTTAAACTATCCAGTAAATGTGTTATAACAACCTCTTCATTACGAGCAGGTATTATAATTGCAAGCTTATTCTTTGCCTTATATTTTTTTATTACATTTTTCTTACCAAAAAATGCAAATATTCCAGTAACTATGTAATATGCAAAATACAGCAATACAAATATATCAACTATATAATAGAATAATTTACAAGTAAATTTTATAATATCTATTAACATTTTTTCACCTTTTTCGACAAATTAATTATATGTATTATACTACTATTTTAAGTTTATGTCAATGTTTATTCATATATTAAATATATGCAATACAAATTACATTAGAAGAATAATATAAATTCATACAAAAAAAAGAACAATACTTTAAATGCTATAATTTAAAATATTGTTCTATAAAGACCTACACTATTGTAACTTCACTACCTGTGCCACCATCAGAATTAGCGTCGTTTTTACTTTCAAGTCCAGCTTCATATGATTCTTTTATTGCCTCCTCTATTTTAGCATCTAGATTTTCATGACTTAGATTTTGAGATAACACCATTTCGCTTAAAAGAATATTCTTCGCAGTTCCAAGCATTTTCTTTTCACCTATTGAAAGTCCTCTTTCCATATGTCTATGAGATAACTCTCTTACAACCTCAGCAACATCTAATATATTTCCTGATTTTATTTTATCGACATTTGCATTATATCTTTTATTCCAATTTGCATCATGAACATAAGGGTCTTTTGGTTTTTCTAAAACATCAAATACTTTTTCAGAAATTGACTTATCTGAAACTTCCCTTATTCCTATATCATTTGCTTTTTCAGTCGGTACCATAAGTTTCATACCGCCTACAGGCATTTTTATAATGTAATAGTTTTCAGATTCTCCAAGCATTTCCTTTTCCTCTATGGACTCTATTGTTCCTGCTCCGGTGCATAGGATATACTACTTTGTCACCTATATTAAACACAGCTATCCCTCCTTCTAATCAAATTTTATACACAAATATTATATCACAAATTTAGCAAAAAGTAAATGTTTTTTCTGAATTTTTGTCGAAATGTTAATTTATTTATATATGAATTATATCAATTTAACAGGTATTTAGTTTACAATAACAATTCTAATAACAATATATATTCTTCTAAAAATTACATATCAAAAATGAGATACTGTTATAGCACCTCATTTAATATTTTAACAGTTTTATATTTAATCTAAATAAAAAGCTTTATATGCAAGATATGTCATATATACATCATATTTACTTGTAATTTCATAAGGTGAATGCATTGATAAAACCGCTGTACCACAATCGACAACATCAACACCCTTATCAGCAAGAATATATGCAATTGTTCCGCCTCCACCTTTTCCAATTTTTCCAAGAGTACCTAATTGATAAAATACGCCAGCCTTATCAAACATATACATAATCTTAGATACATATCTAGCACTAGCCTCACTTGCTCCACTTTTTCCTCTTGAACCACCATATTTTTCAATAGCAACACCAGAACCTATTATATTTGCATTTTGAATGTCATGTATTTCTTCATAATCAGGATTAACTCCTGCAGTAACATCAGCAGAAAGCATTTTTGAATTATAGTATACTTCTAATCTATCTGTATCTTTGTTATTAGTTTTTGTAAGAATTTTATTTAAAAACATATCAAATGCAAGTGAATTCATAGAAGTATTACCTTCACTACCAATTTCTTCTTTATCAACTATCATAGCAACTATTGTCTTTTTAGGTATTTTCTCTTCTTTTATACTATCAACCATTGCTCTAATTGTAGCATAAGCACATACTCTATCATCTTGACCATAAGCGCCTATTAGTGAACTGTCAAGTCCTATATACCTTGCTTTAAATGCAGGAACAAATGATATATCACTTCTTGAAAAATCAATTTCTTTTATACCATATTTTTTATTAAGTATTCTTAATATATTTGCTTTAACTGGCAACTCTTTAACATCTTTAGCTTTGATATTTCCAACAATTACACTCATTTTTTCTGGATCTATAAATTCATTGGCATTTTTCTTTAATTGCTCCCTTGCAAGATGTGGTAATAAATCAGCAATAACAAAACATGGCTCATCATCTTTCTCACCAATTGATACCTTAACGCTTTCGTTATTTTCATTATATATAACACCATGCATTGCTAAAGGTATACTTAGCCATTGATATTGTTTGATACCACCATAATATTGAGTTTTAAGTAAAGCTATATTTTGCCTTTCTGTAAGTGGAATTGGCTTTAAGTCAAGTCTTGGACTATCAATATGAGCTCCAACTATATTAATTCCAGTTCTTAACTCATCTTCTCCAATTACAGTTGCAAACAAACATTTTTCTTTGTTTACAAAATATACTCTATCTCCCTTTTCCAGTTTTTCTTTAGTGTCAATATGTTCAAATCCATTCTCATCTAGAATTTTTAATGTTTCCTCTACACACAAATACTCAGTTTTCCCATTATCTAAAAATTTCATATAATCTTTGCTATAATCATCTGCCTCTTTAATTTGCTTTTCATTTAACCTACTATATATATCTTTTTTATCATATTTTAATTCCATATCTTCCATCCTCTCTTTATATTATTATACATCTCAAAATGTTCAAATATACAATCATTTCCAATTTAACCATAATTCAATCTACAAATTTTAGTAAGTATAATTCTTTTTGAGGTTCACATAGTGGCACTCCACCAAATTTGGTAACCTGTATCATCTCTTCAATAGAACCACCATTTGGTATATTTATTCTAGGTTCTAATGTATAAACACCATTTAAAACTAACTCTAAACTAGCTCTTTTTGAAGTCTTTATACTAATAATAGCACCTATATCATGAACCTCCTCACCCACTGGATGACCCGTTGCATGATTATAATCAGGATAACCACTTTTTAGTATATTTTTTCTCACAATAGTATCAACTTCATAACCCTTTACATTAGGTTTCATAGAATCCATTCCATCTTCTATTGAATTGACTAATGTATCAAAAACTCTTTGTACTCTATATGGCGCCTTAACCTCATTTTCCCTTAAAACATACCCCATACGCTGAATATCAGTATTTAATATTTGATTATCACTATACATAGCTTTAATTCCAAAATCGAAATACAAAGTATCACCTTTTGCAATTTTTTTATCACTAGGTAGTGAATGACCACCTTTGGCTAAATTTTCACCACAAAGTACAATTGGACAATTATCCCATGCAAATTTATAGTCTACTATATCATTAGTATTCATAAAATCTTTCATAATACCATGAGTTATATTTTGCGTTAATTTCTGTATCTGAAATTCAGTCATACCATTTGATATATTTTTCATTGTCTCTTCTAATATATTTACTGTAACTTGCGCTAGTTTTTTTAGTCTATTAAGCGTACTTTCATCTTTTTTAGAACCTATTTCATATATAATTTTTTCAGAAGAACCAAACTTTATCTTTTTAGCATATTTATCATAAGCCTTTTTTAAAAGTTTAGTTACATATACATATTCACCATGTGAGAGTATATCCGTAGACTTATCATTAATTGTAGAATATGAAAGTAATATTTTACTCGGAAATTTCAAATCTGCAATTATATCCTCAATTAATTTATCTAATTCCTCATCATTTTTATATATCTTGTACACAATGTTATTATTATCAAAAATTATGTTCTCTTTATCTAATTCATGCACCAACACATATATATTTGACTGTGAAATAAATGCATATGAAGCAGTATCAAGATTAGAAGAGATAAATTTTTGAAAATATTTATCTGAACCTTCTTTATTATACATAACAAAAATGGTATTTTTCTGTTTCTTTAATACATCAGATACTAATTGCATTTTGAAATCACATCCATAGTCTCATTTGCAATTTCTAGTTCCTCATTAGTTGGTATAACAAACAATTTTACCTTAGAATTATCTGTTGATACTAGTATATCATTACCATCACTTTTTACATTTCTATCTTTATCAAGTTCAACGCCTAAACATTCCATGTCAGAAATAATCATTTCAACTTCATCAGGATTATTTTCACAAATTCCACCTGTAAATACAATTGCATCAACTCTATTAAGTTCTGCCATATATGAACCTACATATTTTTTTGTTCTATTAGCTTGCATTTTTCTAGTAAGCATAGCTCTTTTATTTCCAGCAATGGCAGCCTCTTTCATTTGTCTAAAATCACCAATTCCAACTACACCTACTCTTCCAGATCTTTTATTAAGCTCTGCATCAATTTCATCTTCATTCATATTTTCTTCTCTCATAATCTTAGTAACAACTGCAGGATCTATATCTCCACACCTTGTTTCCATAACAAGTCCCTCAAGAGGGGTAAATCCCATAGAAGTATCATATGATTTTCCGTTTTTTATAGCACAAACACTAGCTCCACCACCAATATGGCAAATTATGGCGTTTATTTCTGATTTTGATTTATTAAGTAACTTTTCAAGTCTACCCAATATATATGCATATGATGTACCATGAAATCCATAACGTCTTATTTTATATTTTTCATAATATTTATAATCTATTGCATATAAATAGTTAAAGTCTGGTATAGTCTGATGAAATGCGGTATCAAATACTACTACATTTTTTAAATTTGGAGCTATTTGTCTAATTGCTTTAACTCCCATTATACACCCTGGATTATGTAATGGTGCAAGAGGTGACAACTCATCAACCTTGCTTAACAATTTATCATCTACAATTACTGCCTCTGCATACTCCTCACCACCGTGTACCATTCTATGACCAACAGCATATATTTCATCAAGAGAATTTATAACGCCATCTTCTTTATCCATTAAAATATTAAGTAAAACTTCCATACCCTCTTTATGAGTTGGCATATCAACATCTTCTTCTATATTTTTACCACTTAGTAAATTTTTGTATAATATGTTAGACTCTTTATACCCTATCATATCACATCTTCCCTTTGCAATTGTATTTTTCTCCTCCATATCAATTAATTGAAATTTTATTGTAGAACTTCCACAATTTATAACTAATATTTTCATAATAAACTCCCTTCTTAATTTATATAAATTACATTTAATTTTTTTGGCACTGAATGCAAGTTATTGCTATTGCACCAACTATATCCTTAAAAGAACAGCCCCTAGACAAATCATTAACCGGCTTATTTAACCCTTGAGTTATTGGACCAATTGCCGTTGCGTTACCAAATCTTTGTACAAGTTTATACCCTATGTTTCCTGCTTCTAAATTTGGAAATATAAGTACATTGGCTCTCCCTGCAACATTACTATTTGGTGCCTTTATTTTTGCTACCTCTGGTATTATTGCAGCATCTAATTGAAGTTCTCCATCAACTTGAAAATCAACATTACTTTGTTGCAACTTTTCCACAACCCTATTTATTTCATTAATTCTATCACTTTTAGCACTTCCTTTAGAAGAATATGACAAAAATGCCACTTTAGGCTCTCCACCAACAAGCATTCTAAAACTATTTGCTGAACACACTGCTATATCTACAAACTGCTCTTCTGTTGGGGTTTCAATAAGTCCACAATCAGCAAATACATATACACCATTTTCACCAAGTTCAGTCTTAGGTGTATCCATTATAAAAAATGAGGAAACAGAATTTATATTTGCTTTTTGCTTTATAATCTGTAATGCTGGTCTTAGCGTATCAGATGTAGAGTGCATGGCTCCACTTACCATGCCATCAGCATCTCCTAATTTTACCATCATAATTGAAAAATACACACTATCATTCATAAGTTCTAAAGCCTTTTGCTGTGTCATATTTTTTTCTTTTCTTAACTCGTATAAACTATTTGCATACTCTTGTCTTTTATCGCTTTTCATATTATCCACTATTTTAAAATTCTTTGTTGGAAATTCAATAGAATTATTGTTCATGTCTGATTTTATTCTAGTTTCATTTCCTATTAAAATTATATTACATATATCATTTTTACAAACAATACTTATAGCCTTTAATACTCGTAAATCCTCAGATTCTGGCATAACTATAGTTTTTTTATCATGCTTTGCCATATCTGTAATTTTTTTCATAATACTTTCAAATTCCATTTTTCCCCCTTTTTATTCTGCAATCTTACCTATTTTTTTAAATTCATTAAATATATTCATATATCTTGTATCTTCAAAACCTGTTATATATTTTTGATATACAACATTTGTATTTCTTGCCATTATTCCAATACATGCAACTTGATTTGAAATTACATTTTGAAGATTTTGTATATTACTACATAAATCCTCTACTTGAGAATTATTTACATTTTTTATCGCATTATCAACAGCTTCATTTATATCTATATAATTATACATCTGACTTATATCTGGACTCTCATTTACATATACAGATGCAAGCACCAGATCATATTCACCAGTTTCAAGCCTTGCATTCAAATCATTTATATTTAAAGGTATAACATTTAATTTTATTCCCATGCCTTCTAACATCTCTTTTATATTACTTGCTATTTGAACCTTTATTTTATCCTCTTCATTTAAAATCAAATTCATTTCCAGTTGTATATTTTCAACATCATAATTTTTTGTATATACACCACCAATCTTTTTCCAGCCATTAGATAATAATACATTATCAGCACCATATATATCATATTTATACTGTATTGGTGAATAAATATATGGTATATCAATAACTTCACCAAATGATGGATTAACATTTTTTATAAGTTTTTCTCTATTTATACTATACGCAATTGCCTTTCTTACCTCTTCTTTTGAAAAATGTATAGAATTTTTATTACCAAATAAAAATACAGTTTCACCATCTCGATATTTTTTTGTACTATAATCATGTTTTCCAATAAGTTGCATTATACTATCTGAACTTGCAACGAACATATCTATCTTATCATTTCTAAAATCATTTACCATACTATTGGCATCAATGTAATTACTAATCGTTACAGTATTTAATTTACTACTAGTATTATTTCTTAAAATTTTTACTATTTGTTCTGTTGTACTAATCAAATTAAATCCTACCATAGCTTTTTGTTCACTAGATTCTGGATAAATTGGAAATATAAGTGTATATGGGAAATATGGATTTGCGGTAGTTAATTTTACATTACAATTTAGGCTATCAATTCTTTGTATATCTGATATATTTTCTACTAAATTATAATATGGATTTTGAGTTCCAATATTTTTTATTTTTTGTATAGAATTCATTATATCTACTACTTTAATACCACAATCTAATTTTAATGTAATTTTATAATTTAAATCATCTATTTTTTGAATTTTATCAATAGCTTCATACTCTATTGTATAATCATTATTTATTTTTAAAAGTCTCATATATGTTGTACCTAATACTTCACTTAAAATTATATTATTAGTTGTATTTTCATTAGTAGTATCTATGGAATATAGCCCTATTTTAAAATCATAATTTGGAACCAAGTTTACTGTTTCATCATTATTAGAAAATACATTCACAATTGGCATATTCTCTATTTTTACAATTCTTTTTGATGCGAAACTTATGCCTATTATACATCCAACTAATACAAAAATTTTTAAAAATGTTGGTATTTTTCTACTTTTTTTATTGTTATTTTTTATGTAGAAATCAAAACTCATATCTAGTTTTTCTTTTTTACTTTCTTCATTATTTTGATTATAATTTATTGTTTTTCTTGACGTGCTTCTTCTTTTTTTATGACTTTCTATTTCTTTTCTTGTAGTCTTTTTATATCTTCTTTCATCTATTATCTTAGCCATTTACACACCTACTTTTATACTTATTGTGTGTAATTATATCATAAAAACACCCAAAAAGATAGTATTTTTACTTTTTGAGTGATTTTTTTATTATAACTTTGGTTCTACAACAAACTTTATTCCAGTTTTATCTTCATCATCAATAGTTACATCTGTAAAAGCTGGTGCACAAACAAGTTCCATTCCTGATGGAGCTACAAAGCCTCTTGCTATTGCAACTGCTTTAACTGCTTGATTTATTGCACCTGCACCTATAGCTTGCATTTCTGCTCTCCCATTTTCTTTTACAAGTCCTGCTATTGCACCTGCAATTGAGTTTGGACTTGACTTTGCTGAAATTTTTAATATATCCATTTCTACCTCCTATACTTATCTTTTGTTATATTTACATACTGCAAATTACATTATAATTATACAAAATAAAATTATAAATTGCAATAGTTTTATACAAAGAGTTACTCATTTTTTATAGATAATAAAATTATGGAAACCAAAGCATATTTAAAAGTATATTAAAATTATAAAAACAAAAACATTACACAATATAATTATTTAATATGTAGATAAAACAATGTACATAGAAAAACTGGAAAACTACATTAATTCAATATATGTTCGACCTCGTAGATTTGGAAAAAGCCTTTTTACTAGCATGATATCATATTATTATGATATATCTAAAAAAGCTAACTTTGAAAAACTATTTAAAGGATTATATATATATGATAATCCTACAAAAAATAAAAATAACTATTATATTTTAAACTTTAATTTTTCTGGAATGGATGTTAGCATTATAAAAACTGAAAGAGAAATAGCAAATAGTTTTAATGAAAGGGTATTTACATCATGTAGAGAATTTATAGAAAAGTATCACTTAAATATAAATTTAGAAAAAAAGCAAGATGCTTCTATGACATTACTAAATTTATTATCGAAATTTAAAATTTTAGGACTAAAGCATAAAATATATATAATTATAGATGAATACGATCATTTTATAAATGGTATGCTAGAGGGAAATGTTTCAGGCTCTTTGAAAGCATTAGGACAAGGTGCTTTGTTAGAGCTTTTTACGAAATAATAAAAAATTACACTGAAGGAGATAATAGTATAATAGATAGATTTTTTGCAACAGGTGTTGCTCCACTTACATTAAATAGTTTAACATCAGGATTTAATATAGCAACAAATATTTCACTATCACCTGAATTTGTAGCAATGTGTGGCTTTACAGAAAAAGAAGTAAAAAAACTTATAGAAAAAAACAATTTGCAACCAAAAGTATACGATGAATTAAAGAAAAACTATGATGGTTATAAGTTTAGTTTAGATATTGAAACTCATACATTTAATACGACATCGGTAATGTATTACCTAAAAAATTATATAACATATAACAAGGCTCCTCGAGATCTAGTAGATAGTAATTTAGCAACAACGGGTAGTAAAATTGAAAGTTTTATTAATATACAAAATCCTGAAAAAAATTATGAGAAATTAGTAGAGTTAGTAACAACAGGAAAAACTAGTGGAAATTTGGTAAGACAATTTGAACTTAATAGTAGTAAGTTTAGTGTTGATAATTTCCTATCTTTGTTATTCTATCAAGGATATATAACAATAAATGAGGCTAATTTTGATATAGATTTTTGTATACCAAATTATGTATCAGAAAACTTATACGCAAATTACTTTGAAGATATTATAGAAAATAGAGATGAATATAATATAGAGATAAGTCAAATTAGAAATGCAATAAAAGCATTCGGAACAACAGGTAATATAGAGGAAATAATAAAGGTTGTAAGTAGTTTTTTATCACATCAAAGTGTAAGAGATAAAGAAAATTTTAACGAGAAAACTTTAAAATACGTATATTCTCTATTTCTTAGTCTAAGTGAAAAATTCTACGTATATGGAGAATTTCCGACAATGCAGGGCTTTGCAGATATATTTATAGAAAAATCTGTTTTAAATAATACAAGTTATGAAGCACTAATAGAATTAAAATATTTGAATAAAGAAAAAACTAAAGGATTAAATATTGATAAACTAAAAGAAAATGGAATAGAACAAATGAAAAAGTATATTAAAGATAAAAGATTAGAAAAAAGGGAAAATTTGAATAATTTTCGAAGGTTTTGAAAATTATTATATCTATGAAGTAAATAGATAAATTCCAAAATAGTATTTGACATAAAAAAATTGTGATATACTATATATATATATGAATATTAAACCAAAAAAATTTTTTCGGGAGGATAATTTATGATTAAAGAATTTTTTAAAAAAATTACTTGTGAACACGATTTCCAGCCAATGACAAACCTTTATGGAGATTTCATATATATGGCTGGTGGATATCGTTCAATCTCCAAATGTCCAAAATGCGGAAAACAACGATATTCAAAGGATTTGATTAAGAGAGAAAATGTCCCTGTAAACAAATTTTATCTGTAATCTGTAAAAAGTGTGAACTATAAAAGTAAGCTTGAGTTTGAATTATGACTTAAGCTTATTTTTTGTACTTTTTTAGCCACCTCATTGCTAAATTTATAATATTTTTGAAAATATCATAATTTTTTCCTCTTTATATAACAAATAACTATAATCAGATTTAAAACTTATGTAAATTATGTAATTTACTTGACTTTTAATTATTTTTACTATATAATTAGCATAATATAATTAGTAGTTTCAAATTGAGGAGTTGAAATTTTTTATGAAAATTGGAATCTTTACCGATGCATATAATCCTGTAACAAGCGGAGTTGTTACTTCTATAAATATGTTAGAACAAGAAATGAAAAAGCGTGGTCATGAAGTTTATGTTTTTGCACCATCAAAATCTACAGCTAGTCCTAATGAAAACCAAAACTTATACATGTTAAAAAGTATGCCACTACTTGTAGCAAGACAATATAAAAATAGGCTTGCTGCTTTTTATTCTAGAGATGTTGCAAAAAAAATTAAGGATATAGGATTAGACATTGTACATACACAATCTGAATTTTCACTTGGATTATTTGGAAAAATAATTTCTAGAAAGTTTGATGTACCTTTTATACATACTTACCATACAATGTGGGAAGACTATATACACTATATTATACCAATAAAAGGTACTAGAAATATATATCCTAAAAGGTTTGCTCGTACCATTTCAAAAAACTTTGTTACTAAAGCTGAATGTATAATAACACCATCAAAAAAGACTGAGAAATATTTAAAATATAAATGTAAAGTTAAAAATAAACCAATATATGTAATTCCTACTGGAATTGATATAAAACCATTTAAAAAGGAAAATTTTTCAGAAGAAGAAAAGAATAATTTAAAAGAATCATTAGGAATAAAAAAAGATGATAAAGTAATTTTATTTTTAGGTAGAGTTGCTGAAGAAAAAAGTATCGATATTATAATGAATAGTATGCCAACTGTATTTAAAAGTATTCCTAATGCAAAGTTTTTACTAGTTGGAGATGGACCATCAAAAACAGCATTAGAAGAACTTTCAAAAAAGTTAAATATTCAAGATAATGTAATATTTACAGGTAAAGTTCCATGGACTGACGTTCCAAAATATTACAATTTAAGTGATGTTTTTGTAAATGCATCTGTAACGGAGACTCAAGGATTAACCTTTATAGAAGCAATGGCTGCAGGAGTTCCAATTGTTGCAAAATATGCTGCTAATTTATCTGAATTTATTAATAATACAGAAAATGGAATACTCGTAAAACATGATGCTGATTTTCCAAAATCTATTATATATGTTCTTAATAATGACGATGTAAAACAAAATTTAATATCTAATGGTTATAATACTGCAAAACAGTATTCAGCTGAAGAATTTGGAGATAAATTAGAGTTGGTATATGAAGAGGTTATTAAAAACTACAAGGTAAAAAAACAATTTACTTCTAAGGAAGATGTAGAAAAAAATAATAAAAAATTGTATAAAAAAATTACCGACAGTTTGCTAAAACTTACAAGAATAAAAAAATAGGAGTGAATTTTTATGACATTTTTTTTAATTTTGCTAGTTCTACTTGCTATACTAATATCATTTGTAATAATCTCTACAATAATAAAAGTTGTGCTTTTTTGTATTATACGATACGATTATGATTACAAATACCTTATTGTACCATCAATTATTACTGTTATTGTTTGGAGTGCAATAGTATATGCGTGGAATACTGCAATAAATAGAATATTAAATATAAACATATTAAACGTATATTTTAATTCAGTATTAAATTGGGAACAAAAAGAATTAGATGTAAAGGGAATTATTATAATTACAATTATTTGTGTTGTAATTGGGATAGTACTTCAAGCAATTTCATATTACACTGTTAACATAAACTACAGAAAAATAAGTGGTAATATTAGATTTTTCTTAAAAAAAATATTTAGAATAAAATTTAAAGATGAAAATGCTATTGCTATTGACACAAGACCTGATACATTATACTTTGGGGAGGCAATTTTATCAAGTTTGTTTGCATTCTCCCTTATATTTTTCTTTATACTATTTTTCCTTTCAACTGGAAAAATATTAAGTACAAAAATTATTAGTTAAAAAGCCACCAAATAAATGGTAGCTTTTATTTTATTTATTCTAATTATTTTTTATAATTATGTAGTGTTTATTCTTCTCAATATCCTTAACACAAACACCCATAATTATACCTCCGTCAGTCTCCTCTAATGCTCTCTTCAAATTTGAAGAAATCGATGATGCTGCAATCTTCTCATCACTCGAAATAGAGAAGACGTTTTCATCACTTGGGCGAAGACGGTCATCTGACTTAGCAATAAGTCTTAATATGACTTCCTTTCTATTTCCATCATACAAATACTCAAACAGCTTTTCTTCAAATGTGTCTTTTGTATTTTTTGATAAAAACACTGTTTTTATTAATGCCTTTTTATCAAAAGGCATTAAATTTTCGAATATACCATGAGCTTCCCTTGATATATTCTCCGATTTTTCTGCATTCTGAAAATTAAATTCAAAAAATTCTTCTGGGGTCATAAAAATTCCTCCTCTCTATTTTTCTATATAAAAATTATTCTTTATTATACATATATTCCACTATTATGATATTATACCATGTATTTTCTATCATGTCAATAGTTAAATACATTTTAACAGGATAAAATCGCGTTTAGTGCGTTTGAAGGGTCTTATTTTGATTATATATAC
>CAOKPF010000043.1 GCA_948470565.1 uncultured Clostridium sp. | reverse complement strand
AGGACTTTCAGTCCGCAAAACAAGCTCTGTACTTTAAGTGCAGAGTTGTTGACAACTCTAGTACAAACATTTCTAGTTCCATATACACCTACATTGTAATAGCCACCTAATTTGTTATTTAGTGACTCAAAATATGGTAATACATAATTTGTTATTTCATAATCTGTAGTGTCAAAATCCACAGCAAAATATATAGTTGTTCCTTTAAATAAACCTACAGCTTTTCCATAAGAAATAGCTGAAACTGCATCTTGATTTCCTCTGTTAGAAGTAAATGCTGTTATATTTTCTTCAATACCGATTTCTTGAAAAATAGGAAATATTGAAAAACCCTCGTCAATTAAAGTGATAGCTTCTTCTCTTTTAAGCCCCTTGGTTGAATTGCTTAAATATCTACCAATAATAGAAATACCATTGTTCCTTAAATATGAAAATTGACTATTTAAAGTCACTGGTCTATTTGTATCACACGCATTACAACTTCTGTCAGGATTACCTTTACTAAGGAGCAAAGCCATCCAAGTATCTACATTCATAGAACCTGTTTTGTTCAAGTTCATATCTTGCTGAAATTGACTAAGTGTATTTGAAAGACTTGTATTCCAATTAATGTTTGACAAATCAATACTATCTGCATAACCATTACAACAAAGTGAATATTGAATAAGTTTTATACATTTATGATATTTGTCCACATTTTGAATACTTAATTCATCAAGAGCGAGCGGCAATTTACTCTTTGTTCCACTTCCGAAATTTCCTGTTGCTCCATCTTCATCATATCCTTCTATTGCTTGTAATACAGTTATAAGAGCTTTATTCATACTTCTGGTATACGTTCCATCACAAGGTATAATGCCAAGATATGTTGGATACTCTCTGTTAAGCTCTTGTTGTATCTGCCTTATCTTACTTGTGCCTGTACTTATTAAAACATATTGATTCATTGATAGCAAGGCTTTCATAAAATCAACCGTTACAATAGAGGTTGGATTTTTGAAACCCATATCCTGTTTTAATAATTTTATGCCATTACCTGTACCATCATAAAAATGCTTTGTTATACTGTTAGCTTCTGTCGAATAACCTTTTGTCCATAATGCACACTGAATAATCCCATATACATTATTTTCAATTGATGATGGATACTCTTGTTGTATTATTCCATTTGGATATTTTGCTTTAAATTTTGAAATACTTCCACTTCCAAAATTATCTGCTGTTGCTGTTATACCAAGTTCAATCTGCAATGCTCTAATGCAACCATTTACAGTACTTCTCCTGCTAGTTCCATTCTCTGGTACTTCATTAAAGCCGGTTTTTCCTAAATAATTTGCATTTAACCATTCCTGACTTTTATTTCATTTGCCAAGACTGTTTTTGGAAATAAGGTAACATTTAGTAAAACTACTGCAAGCACCATGCTAAATATTCTTAACCACCGTGTAAAAGTATTAATATTCATACTGATTCCTCCATTTTGAATGTGAATTGATTTCTAGGTTACAAAGGTTTTCAAATTAGGTGGTCAATTTTATACATACCACTATCTCCTTTCATGTTAATTAACACTAAATAAAAACTTAGTATATATTAATCATATGTCATAATTTTCAAAAAGTGAATAAAAGAGGAAAATAAGGAAAATAAAACTATAAGGATTGCTTTAGATTATCTTATATATTCAAAAAATACTCAAACTTAGAATTATTAATAGTAAATATATTTTTTGTTCATACTGTATTGAAAAATATAATGCTAGTTATTAGGATTTATATCAAAAAACAGCTGAGCATGAATATTCCTCAACTGTTATATTGTAAATATGCTTTTCTAAGATTTAATCTAAATTTAATAAATTATTTAATCCCTTTGGGTTTAATTCCCCGACGCTTGCGTCGTAACAAGCTAAGTGGTATAATAATACTGATGAAAGGTGGAAAAATGATAAAGATGAGTTAATATATACATAAGCCACATAATGTATTAGTATTATTATACCACTATGTATGCCCTATAAAGTATAGAAGAGTAGTTTTCGATTCAGAAAAAGTAAAAGATGCAATAATAGGAGCATGTAAAGAAATAAGCGTCCAGTATGAAATAAATTTTATAGAAATAGGGGAATATAGAGATCATGTACATTTTTTGATACTATCAGTACCAAAAATTTCACCTTCCCAAATAGCCAGTGTAGTAAAAAGTATAACAGCAAAGAAATATTTAAAAGATGTCTCGAAGTAAAGCCAAAACTTTGGGGAGAAAATTTTTGGAGTGGACGGTTATTTCATTGGAACAGTCGGAAAAAATGGTAGTGGGAAACAAATAGAAAACTACGTAAAGAATCAGGGAAAATGTTATAATAAGATGTATAAAGGACAGATTAAATTATTTGAGTAGGACATACATGTGAGTATCCCGTTGCTGGCGACGGACTAGTTTATTACATTCCTTCAATTATTTATAAATTATGAAATGAGTTTTATATGGAAGGAAATAATAGGGGGGTAAAAAGTTAAAAGATAATTATAAAGGCAGAAAAAGGGGGACTCTATGGGAAGGTAGAGTATCAGTATTACAACAACAAGTTTCTTTATATGATAAAGATGTAAGAAGACTGGAAGCTAGAAAAGAGTCATTAAAAAAGAAAACAAATGAATTTATTTTACTTAAGCAGGAATATAAAAGAATATCTATGATAGTAAATTTTGTAACACAAGAATAGTATGAAGAATTAGTAAATAAGGTGGAAAATATATATAATGAAATAATTAAGATTGTTAATTCTAAAAAGAAAACTAAATTTATTGAAGATATAAATGTGATATATTCTGATATAGAAGAACTATAAAAAAAATAAAAACTAAAAATCCCGAATTAGATAAAAAAAGTAAGGAAAAAACTGTAAAATAGTGGTTTAATGAGTGTTTATGGGGATATAAAAAGCCTTATAAAGCAAAAACTACCTTTAGAGGGGATGTAAGTAAAACTCAAAATCACATTATAAAAGTTTTTGGAGAAAGGTATTTATCAGATATTACCACATTAGAAATCCCAAATTTTATTAATAGTTTGATATCTGAATATAAACCAACTGCAATAAAACAGATCTTTTTATTATTAAAAGAGGGCTATGAAAGGGCGGTTAAAGATAAAATAATATCTAGTACACCAGTTATTGATATTGAAATTCCAAAAGTCACATCTAGAACAATGATGTCAGTAGATATAAATCTTGAAAAAAAGTTAATAGATATTTTTAAAGATGATGAAATGTGTTATCCATTTGCTATATTAATAGATACAGGTTTAAGAACAAGTGAATTATGTGGAATTAAGTGGAAAAATGTAGATTTTAAAAATAGGAAAATATCAATTAGACAATCTTACCAAAGAGTAGATGAATATGATTATGTAAAAGGGCAAATAGTAAAGACTGGCTCATTATTAGAAGAAACACCATTAAAATCGAGGACAAGTAAAAGAGATGTACCAATGTCAAAAGGAGTATATAAAATTTTATTAGGAATATATAATGGTGTGTTACAAAAAAAAGGTAAAGTAGACAATGATGAATTTGTATTTATTAATCAAATAGGAAACCCAGTTGTAGGAGATTGTCTGAGAAATAGATTAAATGATTTATTAATAAAGCATAATTTAGAAAAAGTATCATTGCATAGATTTAGACATACTTTTGCCACAAGATTATATGAAGCAAAAGTAAAAATAAAAAATATACAAGGATTACTGGGTCATTCTATTGTACAAATGACGGAAAGGTATTTACATATAGATGAGGAAGAACAATCATCTTCAATAGAGCAATTAGAAATTTATTATGAAAATATAGGAATTTATTAAAAGATATTGACAAATAAAATTTTGTAGGGTATAATTAGGGTACAAATAAGATATCAGGACTTTGATATACTTTGAAATTTTGGATTATTTGTGGTTTAGAACGGATTTTGAACTGTTTGATAAATGGGGGCTGAAAATCCCCGTGTTGGTGGTTCGATCCCGTCTCTGGCTACCAATATAACAGTTGCGGGAGTAGCTCAGTTGATAGAGCGCCACCTTGCCAAGGTGGAGGTCGCGGGTTTGAGCCCCGTCTCCCGCTCCATTTTATATATTTTTAGATAATTTGTAATATTTATCATTTTATTTAATATAATATACTAATGGCGACATAGCCAAGTGGTAAGGCACGGCTCTGCAAAAGCCTGATCATCAGTTCAAATCTGATTGTCGCCTCCAAAATATAAAGCTCTAAAGTATTTAAATATCAATACTTTGGAGTTTTTTTAATGCAATTTTAATGCAACTGTTCAATATAATTTATATACTTTTGTATTTCATCTTCTTTAAATTTATTAAATACAGATGTGTATGTATTAAGAGTGGTTTCTATATCTGCGTGTCCCAATAGTTTTGATAATACTACTGCACTCATACCACTTTCAATGCACCTAGTAGCATAAGTATGTCTTAACATATGTGTATTTACATTACTTGTCTTTAAATTTACACTTTTTTCATCTTCTTTATATTTTTTTCTCGTAGTATTGGTAATTCTTATGCCTGCGTTTTTGCATATTTTCTTAAAATGTATATTAATGGTTGATGGTGCTATTATTTTATTATCGTGAGAAAAAAGTAGCTCATTTTCAATATTTGAAGCTTCCAACAATATTTTTCTAATTAAATTGGTGATTGGTATTTTCCTTGTACCAGTATAGGTTTTTGTAGATAAACCAATTATATATTTACCATTCGTATTAGTAGTTAGAGTTTTATTAATATGTATAATATTATTTTCTAAGTCAATATTATCTGGAGACAATGCAAGTATCTCTCCAATTCTCATTCCTGTATATATTGCTATATAAAAAATATTAGTGTATTCATCATAGTATTTTTCTAATTCCGCAATAAATAATTTTTGTTCATCTACAGTTAAAGCATCAATTTTTTTATCCTGTTTATTACTTTTTGGCACTGTTATAAGTCCTTTTATAGTAAAAGGATTATTATTTACTATATTAAGCATAAGAGCTTTATCAAATGCAGCTTTTATTAATTGTGCAATTTTGCTTATTACAGAATTTGAATAATTTGTTAATTGTAAAAATTCTTGATTAATAATTACAGGATTTAACTTTTGTATTTTCATATTAGCCATATTTAACGTATTAATTATATTTCTATTATATAAGTTTCTTTTATAAGTGGTCTCAAGTACTTTATTAGCCTTAAATTGTTCTTCTATATTCATATCAATTAGCTCTATTAGTGTTAAATTCGATTTATCTACATATTTATTATCAGTAATATTAACTAGTGCTTTGTTAAGCTTATCTTTTACTTCTGTTCTTGTTTTACCGTATATAGATTTTCTTTTACCGGCATAAGTGTATTGACCTACCCATCTTTTTAACTTTTCACTATAATATATACTTCCTTCTCCATTTCCTCTTTTTCCCATTTTATTACTCCTTTTTATTTTTGTAGTAGTCACTTAAATTATTTAAAAAGGGTTCATATACATAGCATGCTAGTTCAAGTAATTCATTTGTTACTTCTAATTTTTTTGCTACATCATATTTGCTCATATTTGTATTTAAAAAGTATTTGAAAGTTTCAAGTGGTATAAGTTCATTAACTGCCCATTTATTTGCTCTAAAATCATTTATAGAGCGAATAAGTGTATCACTTTTAGAACATGATAACATATCATTTTGTATAATATTTGTAGTGAAATGCCCTATTTCGTGGGCAAGAATACATTTCCTTTGGATATTATCTATATCCATACTATTATTTAAAAATATTAAACAATTACTTTGGTTATTAAATATACAATGTCCTTTCCAGTTTGTATCACCTCCAAAATTATAATCTCTGATTACTATATTTTTATCTCTTGCGTAATCGTACAAATCTTTTAAAGTTTTCATTTGAATGCCCCCTTTAATAAGATAATATCATATTTTGTTACGTATTTTTGTCGAAAGCTGTTAATAAAAATAAAAAAATAATAGTGGTGAAAGTTCCGTTTTTTTGTTTTTCGACAAAATTTGCAAAATATACAATTCTTATTATAGGGTACATAATAGCACTACTTTATTTGCAGTGCTTTTTTCTTTTATAATTAAGGTTTACAAACTTTACATGCTTGTCTACCCTGTGATAAAGCTTGTTGTAGCGTTATTGCTTGTCCTTTTCCTTTTAAAGTTGCACAAGTTTGCCTATGGTACTTTGTACCAGTTTTACCGATCCATACAGTTTGAGATGTATTATCTTGTTGAGGTACAGCAGTGTTCTGAGATGGAGTTTGGACAACTGCTGAGGTAGGTGTTGCTGCTGTTGTAGCTATTGTATTATTTAGTTGTTCATTTTCACTTCTTAAGCTAGTAATAGATGTTGATAATTCCTTATTTTCATTTTCTAAAGTTTGTACTCTACTTGTTAAGTTTGTATTTTCTTCTTTAACTTTATTGTAGTCATTTTTTAACTTTTGATAATCATTATCTATTGTATTTAATTTAGTTAATTGCTCTTTTTGACTATTAATTGTAGTTTCATATTTACTAACCTTTGTATTAAGGTCATTTATAGTATTTTGATAACCTTTTGTATTTGGTTGGCTAATTAAAGCACAAAATAGTATAAAAGATAATATAGTAATTGCTAAGTTTTTACCAGTGAATATTTTTTTTATCTTTTCTTTTACATTAGATGTAGTTATACTATTATCATCTAATTCTTTCCCACATATATAACATTTAGTACTATTTTTATTATTATATGTATCACAATTTTTACAGTATTTTTTCATTTTTATTCCTCCTTTTTTCCAAATTCTTCATAGAACATCTCTATCATATTGTTTATATTATCAACGATAGCTTTTTTCTTTTTTGGCTCTAACTGTGCTAATTTTGCCAGATCTATATCAGAATATGCCGCCATATGTAAGTTCTTATCTTTTATTATATCATTTGGTTCGTCTGTACGGCCTAGTAGGTAGTCTGTTGTTACGTTAAAATATTCTGCCAATTTTATAATAGCATCTGCTGGTGGAACTGCAATATCTTTCTCATATTTGTAAATAGTTTGATAAGTAACATCTAAATATTTTGAAACATCTAATTGAGTTTTACCATTTTTTTCCCTTAATTCTTTTATCCTATTTCCTAAACTCATTTTATCACCTAAAAATCTAAAATTTATATTATTGATATTATAACATAACTTGTTAGGTTAGTAAACATAACTAACTTAAAATGTTATATTTTTTAAAAAAAGTATTGACAACTAACTTAAAATGTCATAAAATAACGTTACAAGTTAGAGAGGTGAAAAAATGCTAAAACAATTAAGAGATTTTAGACAAAAGAGTAAAATACCTGTAAAGGCATTTCTTGAAGTCATAGGAAGTGAATATGATATTACTTATTTTAGAAAAGAACAAGGAAAATGCGCATTTTCATTAAGAGAGGCTTATAATTTATCTAAAAAATTTAATATACCAATAGAATTTTTTTTAAATAATAGCTAACTTAAAAAGTTATAAAAATATTAATAAATAAGAAAGGAGTGATGAGAGTGGATAGAAATATAAGAATAGAGGAAATAAAAATTGCAAAAGAAGTAGCTTTAAATTTTATAAAAGTGTTAGAAGAAAAGCAAATAAATTATAGATTATGGAATAAAATAGAAAATTTTATAAATTTACAATATGAAACAGAAAAAAGTAAGAGCAGACTTAATTGTGATAAGGATGCTCTAATAAAATCGATTAATGGTCAAATGTGGTGATTAATTAGACCATTGAATATTTGAATAATGTATAAAATATTCAGTTTCATCATGAACTATTTTTACAAAGCCATTGTTTATAGATGTATCAAAATCATTAATAAACTCAATAAATTCTTCTGGCAATTGACCTGAAATATTATCTTTTGAATTGTCAAGAAGTATCCAGTCATTTAAGAATTTAAAGTAAATATTCATAAGAACACCACCTTTCTTACAAGTATTATAACATAGATGAGGTGGAAAATAAAGGAAATAGAAAGGAAGTGAGCGAATATTGAAAATAGAAGAAATAAAGAAATGCTTATTGAAAGATGAAGAGTTTATGAAAGGGATATATATCTATATTTCACAAGAGCAGAGTAAAAATTTTAGAAATTATGTAAAAAAGTCACCAGCTGATGAAAAAGGAGAGATAAATGAGATGTAAATTGAAAGAAATTAGAAGAAAAAGAAATGTGACACAAAATGATATATCTAAAAAACTCAAAGTAAGGCAAACTACTATATCAGAGTGGGAAAATAATAATGCAATACCAAATTTAAAAAAAGCTTATGAATTAGCAAATTATTTAAAAGTAGATATTAATGATATATGGCAATAGAAAATACTAACCATAGTGTCAGTATGATTAGCACTCTCTACGATTTGTATATCTTAAACTTCTGCAATTATTAAATTATTAACATGTCGTTTCTTTTAATAATATTACAACTGACACTTGCAATTTCTATGAAAGCTCTAACACTTAAGCAGTTGTAGCTCTGCCAATAAATAAGTAATAAATCACCCCATAGCAGTTAGAATTTTAGATTTTAAGCTTATACCAGCTGATTAAAATGGTCTCTCACCATAAAAATCACTAATTTTTAAGAAACAGGGTAAAGTCAAAAGTTTTGTCAAAATAATCACAACCTTTCTGACATTACCACATAGGGTATTAAGTCAAACAAATTATATCATTTTAAATGGTATTGGTAAAGTGCTTTTTTGAAGAACAACAGAAGCAAATTAAAAAAGAAAGGAGCGTAAGAAGATGCAAATAAATATAAATACAGATATAGATGAAAATTTAAAAAAGACAAAAGAAATATTGGCAAATATAGAAGAAATTGAGGAAAAATCCAAAGCATTGCAATTTATAACAATAAAAGATTTAGCAAATATACTTGATTGCAGTCAATCAATAGCACAAGAATATTTTAATTTACCAGACTTTCCAGCAACAGATTTTCCAAAAGAAAAAAAGGCTGAAATAAATGCAGTAAGAAAGTTCTTTAGCGTGCCTAGGCGAAAAAAAGAAATGAGGTAATGGTAAATAATAAAATCATCAAAGTAGAAAGGAAGTGAAAGCATTGGAAGAAAATAAACAAGAAGAAACAATATATTTTCCAGACAAAACAAAGCTTACGACTTTAATAAATAAGTTAAAAATAATAATTAATGGAATTAATTTACAAGATAGAAAGTTTAATTTAGAAAATTTAAAAGGTGCAGAAGAAACAGGAAGACAATTAGAAAGGATTTTATTTTTAGCAAGACAAATAAATTCAGCAAATTCCATAAGAGTAAAAAACTCATCAAATAGTATTGACGAGTTTATTAAAATTCCTAAATTAAGTCTTTTTGAATAATTGTATTTGTGAAAAAGGAAGTAAAAGCATTAAGAAAGAAGGTGAGTATGTATGAACGAAAAAGATATAATAGATAATTTAGAAAATATTTTAAAATCAA
Organism: uncultured Clostridium sp.; assembly: GCA_948470565.1. Classification (GTDB taxonomy): domain Bacteria; phylum Bacillota; class Clostridia; order TANB77; family CAG-465; genus CAG-465. The sequence goes on along the minus strand of CAOKPF010000043.1, from coordinate 8,447 downwards.
ATAAGGTTACTTATTTTACATGGCAACGAATTTGTAGTTATATAGAAGAATTATATTTAAAAGAAATAAAACAGAGTACCTTAAAAGATACTCTAAAATAAGATTAGTTTTCATATTGATGTTGAATTTGTGAAATGTGTAAGGAATAATCATTATAATTATATTTGACATTTACAAAGTCATTTACAGTTATTCTTTTATGAATGATATCATTGAAAAATTGTTCAGGAACCATATTTTCAATAGAATCATTATCGCCTAATTCAACCCAATTGCCTTTGACATTAGCATATATTGCCAAAATAGTCACCCCCTTCTTATATACATTATAGCATATTTGGGGTGGAAAATAAATTAAATAAGAGAGGAAGTGAAAAAAATGGAAAATGAAAAAAATGGTATAGTAGTTTCAATATCTTTAGATATAGAAGAGTTGGAACAAAAAATTGAGAAAATAAAAAAACATCTTGTAGATATTAAAACATCTATGAATGATATAAAAATATCTGTTCAAGAAATAAAAGACTTATTTAATATAAAAGTAGAAAAAGAAATAAAAATAGATGGCGAGGAAATCACAAAAAAAATCACACCATCTATAAATATGGAATTAGGTAAATTATATTAGTCTTTTAAAAGGGTTTCTAAAATTACTTTTATCATAGTATCTTCATGTATATGTAACTTATTAACTAAATCAGTATCTGTAATTTTAGAACATTCTTTATGAAATTTATCTATTGTAGACTTAATTATATCTTCTTTAGACATATAATCACCTCTCTTTCAATAATATTATAGCACATATGAGGTGGAAAAGAAAGGAAATAAGAAAGGAGTGAGACTGTGATTATGATAGAGATAAAATCCCTATTTGGCGGTTGGAAAAAAGTAGATAAGGAGACAGCATTAAAATATTCAAGGCATATATATTCTAATGCTACTGCAATAAAAGATAAAGTAAGTTATATTAACAGCGAAAGGCTAAAAGGAATTAAATTTACAGAGGAAGAATTAAAAAATGAAAATTGAAGATCAAAAAAACGAAGATATAGGAATTGCATTAAATAAATTAGCGAGGGAACAAGATAAATACCGATTATTGGCGAGCATTGCCACGGATTTGCAAGTATGTAAATTGGAAGGGATTGAGCCAAAAGAATATGTAAAAGAATTAAAAGATCTGATAGATGGTATTTATTATAGTTTTAAATAACTAGCGTCACACACGCACAAAGGAGAATTATGGAAATAATTAAAAAACTCCTCCAAAAAAGGAGAAGTTAAATAAAGGAATGTTATACATAATGTTTTATAAACATTACGTATAGAATTATATACTAATAAGTCAATAAAGTCAAGAAAAAGGGAGAAAAATATAGAAAAGAGGTGAAAGTATGACAGTAGTACAACAAATAATATTATATTTGCTTGCATTGCCTATAATGGGAACTTTTATATTTGCATTAATAGATGAATATGTTGAGGAATGTAAAGCAAATAAAAAGAAAATACGAGAGAATAAAAAAGAAATTAGAATACAAAACGAGAAATATCAGGAAATAGCATTTAAGTGGAATTTAAGAAAAGAGGTACATAGTTAGATGAATAATGGAATTATGATGAAATGTGATAATTGCGCTTATGGTAGTGTTATAAAGACAAAAAACGCAAATACCGTTAAGAAAGTAACATGTAATAAATTAAAGTGCGATGTTGAGTTAAAAAAATATCACGATTTAGTGTGTTGTTTATTTTTTGAAAGAAGGTAAAATAATGAAAAAGAGATATACAGATGAAGATTTGATTGAAATTGAAAAGCTACATAGAGACAATTATGTGGAAATACATAAGAAGATACTAAAAATCTATGATAGTTGCGATAATAAAAGTATAAAAACGATGTTAGAAGAATTAGAAAATTTGGTATATGATAAAGAGGCAGATTGTCAGAGAGACATAATAATAAGTGAGCAGGACATTGCAAAATCTACTCACTATAATAAAAAAGTCTAAAATTATTTTAACATAGTATATGAAAAATGTCAATAAAAAAGTAAAGGAGGTTGTATGGAAGATAAAAAAAGCTATTATGCTATTATTCCAGCAAGCGTACGATATGATAATCGAATATGTCCTAATGCTAAGTTATTATATGCAGAAATAACAGCACTATGCAATGAAACAGGATATTGTTGGGCTGGAAACGAATATTTTGCAAAATTATATGATGTTTCTAAAAAAACAATTACAAGATGGTTAAATGAGTTAGAACAAAACAATTATATAGAAAGAGAGCTTGAATATAAAGATAATTCTAAAGAAATTTTAAGAAGAAAGATAAAACTAAAAGCGATAATTAATTCTATCTATGTTGGTGTAGATTTAGGAGCAGAGGGTATGGACAAAACAGTGTATAGGGTACGGACAAAAAAGTGGAGGGGTACGGACAAAAATGTTCCACACCTACGGACAAAAATGTCCCAGATAATAATACATTTAATAATACAATTAATAATATATATGTTCAATTTGAAAAATTTTATAATTTGTATCCTAAAAAACTAGCAAAGGAAAAAACAAAATTGTGGTTTGAAGAAAATAAATTATCAAGTGAACAATTTGAATATATATTTAAAAAATTAAAATTATTTATAAAGGTAGAGTGGAAAGGTATAGATAAGCAATTTATTCCAATGCCAATTACATGGCTTAATCAAAAAAGATGGGAGGACGATATAGAAGATGTAGAAGAGACAAAGGAGACAAAAACGGAAATAGATCCAGAGTTAGAAAGAAGATTTAATAAAAACATAGGAGGAAATGTATGAATGAAATAGAGATGTTAGAAAAAGAGATAATAGGGTCTTTTATTGTAGATAAAGACACGCACAAATACATAGATAGGTTAACAGAGGAGTTTTTCATGTTAGAAAAATCAAGAAAGTTTTTTAAAGCAATAAAGGATTTGTACATAGAAAAAACGGAAATAAATACTATAACAGTTAATGCAAGGCTTACATCTGGGGTGAATAAAAAAGATACTAATGTTTTAAAAGAAATATGTAATTATGTAGATGGTATAGTAAATACAGCTACAGTTCAAAAAAGTATTGAAAGATTGGAGGAAATACATTTTAAAAGAAAAATAGGGAAAATATTAAGTGAGGCAAATAAAGATATAATAAATGCTGATAAAGAGGCAGTAGAAATTAAAAATAAAATAATAAACCAATTGGAGGAACTAAAATTTAGTAACAGTATAAACTGTTATGAAAAAATAAGTGATGTATTTGCTAATACATTAGAGCAAATAGAATATAAGAAAAACAATGGAGAGGATTTTTCTTTGTACACAGGATTTGCAGAACTAGACAAATTTACAGATGGTTTACATGCCAATGAATTAACTGCAATTGGTGCTAGACCAGGTACAGGAAAGACTGCATTTGCACTTAATATTGCTACTAATATAGCAAGAAAAGGAAAAAAAGTATATTTTTGTAGTTTGGAAATGAGTTCTGAGCAACTTATGCAAAGGATAATAGCTAGTTATACAAATATAAATACACAATTTTTAAGAACAGGAAGAGTAGAAAACAATGAAATTTTAACAATAGGACAATGTACAAATAAAATATTAAATTTAGATTTAAAAATCGATTCAAAAACGAGATATATAGAAGAGATAGAAAATCTTGTATATAATCTTAAAAATCAGAACGAAATAGATGTATTAATAATAGATTATTTAACATTATTAAAAAGCAAGCAAAAATACCAAAGCAGGGAATTAGAGGTTGCAGATATTAGTAGAAAATTAAAGTTATTAGCATTAACTCTTAATATTCCAGTAATAGTTTTAGTACAACTTAACAGAGACGCTGAAAATAAAACACCGAATATGGCTAATATAAGAGAAAGTGGCAGTATAGAACAAAACTGTGATAATATAATTTTTTTGTATGATGAAAAGCAAGAAGAGAGAAAAACAATACAGAAAATTAAAATAATACTTGAAAAGCAAAGACAAGGTACTACAGGAACTTTTTACTTAGCTTTTTATAGAAATTATTCTAAATTTGTAAATATTATAAAATAGGTGAAAGATGGAAGAAATACTAAGGTGTGCAAAAAAAGAAAAAAATAATAATTATAAAACTTATGAGAAATATAAAAAAATTATATTAGATAAAAGTACAAGTTATAAGGAATATGAAGAGAGTATTGTTATATTAGCAAAAATATTACGAATATAAAGTTACAGTTTGCATAAGGGGGAAAATATGAATACAGTACAACCAATTAGAGATTTAGATGTAATACATGCTATACAAGAAGATTTAAAAAATACTAATTATAGGAATTACCTAATCTTTGAAATAGGTATCTATATAGGAATAAGAATATCTGATATTTTGAACATAAAAGTAAAAGATGTAAAAAATAGGGATAATCTAAAATTAAGAGAAATAAAAACTGGAAAAGAAAAGTTAATGCCAATACAACCACATTTAAAAAAAGAAATAAATAAGTATATAGAAGATGTTGAATTGAACGATTACGATTATTTATTCAAAAGCAGGAAGCGAAAAACGAAGCCGATTACACGTGTACAAGCGTATAATATTTTAAGAAAAATTGCGAAAAAATATAAGTTAGAAAATATTGGTACACATACTTTAAGAAAGACATTTGGATATCATTTTTATAAAAATACCAATGATGTAGCATTATTAATGACAATATTTAATCATTCTGATCCTAGTATAACATTACGATATATAGGAATAGAACAGGACAACGTAAACAAAAGTTTGAAGAATTTTAAGTATTAAGGAGGAATATATGAACATTTATGATGAAGTAAGAACTCTGATGAGTATACAAGCAAAATCAATAAAGCTTTATAATATGTTAAAACTTGTTTTGATGGAAGAGAGTCAAAATATATTATATATCTTTAGAAATAGAGTTAGTAAATTGGAATACTTAAAATACGCAAAACGATACCAAAAATCAATAAATATTAAAGATGATATAGTAGTGTATATTACAAATGAAATCCCTGTATATTTAAAAACTATAGATGAATGCAAACAATTAGAAGGATATAGATTTAAAGAGATATACTTTGTAGATTAATTTAACATAAATAAAAAATGTAAAATTAAAAAATAAAAATGAATAGAAATATTGAAAAATAAATCAATTTTATAAATAGGCAAATTTAACAAAATATAAGATATGTTAAATTAGAGGAGGTGGAGCAAAAAATGAGTAAAGAAATAAAAGATAAAATAAGAAAATTAAATAAAAAAGCAGAAAAACTAACAAATGCAATATTTAATGAACCCAAAGCTAATATGTATAATAAAAATATGGAATTACTGATAAGTGTAAATAAACAAAAAGAAGAATTAAGAAAAAAGTATGAGGTGAAGTGAATGAGAGCAGATGAAATGTTTGAAGAGTTAGGATATAAGAAAAGTTATACGCAATCAGAAAATATAAAATATTATAAAGATAATGACAATGTAATTTATTTTGATTTAAATAAAAAAACATTTGATAAATCTGGAGAATATGATTGTATGTGTGATTATATAACAATGCAGGAACTCCAAGCAATAAATGCTAAGGTAAAGGAGCTAGGGTGGAATGTTTCAACCGTGGATGAAAATTTACAATGAAATAGTTTATGGAGGTAAAAAGATGAAAAGAACAATGTGTAGTAATTGTATAAAAAAAGAAGTATGCAAATACAGAAAGCAAGCTGAGGAGTTTGAAAAAGCTAAGAAATGTGAAAACAAATTAGAATTTATAAAAGTAGATTATAGTTGTATATATAAAGACAATGGTAGTTGTAGTTGGTTTGGATAGGAGAATAAATATGAGAGAGATAAAGTTTAGAGGAAAAAGTTTATATTATAACAAATGGGTGTATGGTTTTTATTTAGAGCAAGATATATATAATGCAGGAAGTAAAAATACGAAAAGAGATTTAATAGAAAAAAATCAAGAATTAATTGTAGAAAGTAGCAAGTATAGTAGTGCGACACCAGTGAAAAGAGATACAATAGGACAATACACAGACTTGAAAGATAAAAACGGAAAAGAAATATATGAAGGAGATATATTAGAATATAAAACACGAGAATATTTAACAGATGAAATATATTGTAAGAATTTTGTAGTTAAATGGAATCAAAAAACAGCTTCATATATATTGAGAAATTCTGAAACTACTTTAAGTTTGAACTATGTATATCTTACCAGTGAAGTAATAGGTAATATATATGACAATCCAGAGCTATTGGAGGTGGAGTAAATGGAAAAAGAAGAATACAAATTATGCTTCGTAGACGACAACAAAGCATGGTTTACAAATAATTTCGAGGAGCAATGGGGTGACGATTGGGACGACAAGCCGTATGACTGTAACGCGGAGGATCCGTATGATAGCTATAAAAATAATGGCAAAGAATATAAAATAAAACACAAAATTATATATTTTGAATTGCCAAATTATTATGGTTATTTACCATACAATAGGTATACAAATTGCCCATACAGCGTAAAAGATATAAATAATAAAATAGTACCTTGGATACATACAAGAGATTTTAATATTTTTGCAGGCACTAGTTTAGAGGAGTTTAAAGAGGTAATAAAAGAATATAACGGAAAGATATATGTAAGGGAGGATTAATATGGAAAAAATAAGAGTATATAAGTTTGAAAAACATCGATATTATGGTGAAATAACGGATTTTATAGATAGATATGTTACAGAAAATTATAGAAAAGAAATGTACCGTTTATTGTCAAGGACGTATTTATTGGGAATAGAAGATTATAGAGATCACAGAGGTACATGTATTAGATTTCCTGGGGCAACAAGAGGGTTTATAGAATTAGATCGAAATGATATTATAACAGAAATAGTATTTTATGAAGATACGTGTTTTGGGACAAAAAATCTACCAAAACTTTATGATAGAAAAATAGAAAACGACATAAAACAGTTTGTAGGTAAAAAGTTGATTTTTGAGGAGTAAGAATATGAAAAGAGATTTAAAGATATTTACAGAAAACATTGAACAAGAAGCAATAGAACAAATTAATTTGCTATTAGAACAAGAACCTTTTAAAAATTGCAAAGTAAGAATAATGCCAGATGTACACGCAGGTAAAGGTTGTGTGATAGGTTTTACAGCAGATTTAGGGGATAAGGTAATACCCAATATAGTTGGTGTAGATATTGGTTGTGGTATGCTTTGTGTGGAATTAGGCAATATAGAATTAGACTTAGAAAAATTAGATAGAGTAATAAATAATAATGTTCCAGCTGGCAGAAATATAAGAGAACATAAATTAATGGAATTTGAGAAAATCAACGAATTATATTGCCTTAGAGATTTAAAAGATACAAAGAAATTTAATAGAGCAATTGGTACTTTAGGTGGTGGAAACCATTTTATAGAAGTAGATGTAGATGATGATGGTAATAAATACCTAGTAATTCATACAGGTTCAAGGAATTTAGGCAAACAAGTGGCAGACTATTATCAAAACTTAGCAATAGATTTGTGCAGTGGAAAAGAAGAAATGTATCAAAGAAAAGAGCAAATCATAAAAGAGTATAAAGAACAAGGGAAAAAGGAAGAAATACAAAAAGCGTTAAAAGAGTTAAAAAAAGAATACAAAAATAATGAACCTAACTTACCAAAAGAATTATGTTATTTGACAGGAAAGTATAGAGAAAAATATTTACATGATATGAAAATATGCCAAAGGTATGCTAGTTTAAACAGAATATATATAGCAATAGAAATATTAAATAATTATGGACTAATAGTTCAAGGTTTTAATACAAATGCAACAAAATTAATTTATGAACCTTATAAATATACAAACTTAAATGGTGGAACATATTTAGACTGTTTTGAAACAATACACAATTATATATCTTTTGCTGATAATATAGTTCGTAAAGGCGCGATATCTGCTAAAAAAGGTGAAAGAGTACTAATACCAATAAATATGCGAGATGGAAGTATAATAGCAACAGGTAAAGGAAATGCAGACTGGAACAATTCCGCACCGCATGGAGCTGGAAGATTAATGTCTAGAAAAAAAGCAAAAGAAACATTTAAACTGGAGGAATTTAGAGATAGTATGAAAGATATTTATTCTAGTAGCGTTGTTGAAGAAACCATAGATGAAGCACCATTTTGTTACAAGAGTATGCAAGAGATAATAGATAATATAAAAGATACTGTAACAATAGAAAAAATAATTAAGCCTATATATAATTTTAAGGCTAAGAATTAAAATATAGGGGGATAAATAAATGTTAAAAAGTAAAAAAGGACAAGGAATTGTTATAGTTATGGCAATAGCTGTAATTGTACTAGTTGTAGGTTTAATAGGTTATTATATAT
>CAOKPF010000042.1 GCA_948470565.1 uncultured Clostridium sp. | reverse complement strand
TGATATGGGAAAAATGAAGGAATTAGATTATAACAAGTGGCTTGAAAAAGGAAATAAGAAATTTGGGAGGATAGAAAATTGGAAATTTAAATGTCCAAAATGCGGTAACATAGCAACTGTTGCAGAATTTGAAGAATTAGGAAAGAGTGCTAATACAGCAACTCAAAATTGTATAGGAAGATTTACAAAGGAAAAAGGCTGTGATTGGACAGCATATGGTTTACTTGGAACGTTGGACAAAGGGATAAGTATAAAAAATGTAGATGGTAGTACAATTCAGGTGTTTGATTTTGGAGATTAGGAGGAATATATGGGGGAAATGAAAAAAATGAACTATGATATAAAAGATTTTGAAAACAGAGCTATTATACATAATATAACATTAGCATTATGTTATTTAGCAATAACTCTATTAATTATAACAATAGCCTATTTACACGCGGATAGAGATAGGATCATTGCAGAATATAAAAAAGCTAATAATACGGCATCTTATTGGATACAGCAGTACAATATGCTTGAAAAAGATTATGTACAAGTTGTAGAAGGTAATTATGAATTAAAGAAAATAATAGAAGAAAGGGAGGAGTAAATATGAAAAAAATAAGTGATGAAGAGTGGGTAAAAGCTAAAAAACATGCACTAGAAATGAAAAAAATGGCTGAGTCATTACGGATTTTGTGGAATATTTTATGTCAAAGGGTGCGAAGAATTTTTGTTAAGGTACGATAATGGTGAAAGAACAGAAGAGCTTTATAATAGTATGATAGAATTAAGTTAATAGAAAATAGGGGGAATTAAAATGAGTGAAGTAAAAGGATTTATAATTTTTATAGCAATAGTATTAGGAATAGTTTTAATGTGTAATACAGTAGTATTTATTAAAACAGGAGAAATAGGAATAGTAACAAAATTTGGAGCTGTAGAAGAAAGGGTTATGACACAAGGTATTAACTTTAAGATACCATTTATAAATGGTGTTAAAAAAATGAATTGTAAAACTCAAAAGTATGATATAGAAAGCGGAAGTGCCAGCAAGGATATGCAAGATGTGCAAGCTAAAATATCTGTAAATTATAGTGTAAATGTAGAAAATGCCTCAAAATTATTTAGAGAGGTTGGACAGGATTATTTGAGTATTATATTAGAACCGACTATATTAGATACAATAAAGTCTGTAACAGCAGAATTTACAGCAGAAGAGCTAATTACTAAAAGACCAGATGTAAGCCAAAGACTTTTAAATAGATTACAAGAGCGTATGCAATCGCAAGGAATAAATATTGTAGAAGCCAATATAACAGATCTAAACTTTAGTGAGAGTTTTAATAGAGCCATAGAAGAAAAGCAAGTTGCAGAGCAAAATGTAAAGACAGAGCAACAGAGATTAGAACAAATAAAGGTACAAGCCGAGCAAAAGAAAGTAGAAGCTGAGGGAACTGCTGAGGCAAATAGAATATTAAATGAAAGCTTAAGTGAAGAGAACTTGCAAAAACTCGCAATAGAAAAATGGAATGGACAGTTACCTACAACCATTACAGATGGTACAGTACCATTTTTGAATGTGAATTAATATATTTAGGAGGGAAAATGGAAATTAATAAGGTTAAGTTACAAGATTTGTTAGAAAAGCAAGCAATTAAGAGAAACAGAGGAATGTGTGAAAGTTATAATTATTGTCAATTTTGTAAAGAACCAAAAGAGATTAATAGAATAAGTGATACACCATGTGCAGATGCATATATAGATATGAAAAAAATAACTAATCTATTAAAAAAGAGAAAAGAACATAAAGAATATATAGAAATTACAAGCGAAAAAATAGATTTATGGGAGAAAGAACTTGAAAAATATTGGGATGATGAAGTTTTCTTAAATAGTTGGTATGGAGAATTAAGACAAGTTGATACTTTTGGAATGCCAAAATCTACAGGTAATTATACATTTGAAATGGAAATTATAGAAAAAGAAAAAATACGAAAAAAGATAAAAGACTTTATTAATCTTGAGAGAGATAGATTAAAATCGGTAAAAATTGAATATTTTGAACTAGAGGAAGCAATTAATAGTTTAGATGAAAAAGATAGATTTATAATAGAATGTAGATATGGTGATATGAAATTAAATATAGATGATACAATAGTATCGTATTATAAAAAATATGAAAATATTTTAAGTATAGATCAAATTAAAAAGAAAATAGCATGTATAAAAAGAAAAATTTATAAAAAAATGTATAAAAAATAAAAAGTGCGGCACTTTTTTAAAATAAACGTGTTATAATTAGTATAGTGGAAAGTGTGTAACCACTCTTTCCACATATCTAGATATGATGTAATGGTAGCATACAAGTCTTGGATACTTGTTGTCAGAGTTCAAATCTTTGTATCTAGACCATATGGGGAAAATAGTGTAAAGGTAGCACGAAATTTTGTGACAATTTAGGAGTAAGTTCAATTCTTACATTTCCCACCAAGTATAGAATGCAACACCTTAAAAATAAATTTTTATTTAAGTTTTCATAATTTTTTTTATAAGTAGTCTCTTGAATAAGAGGCTATAAGTAATTATAGGTAATTTAAAAGAATTTTAAAGGAAAAATAAGGCTAGATTACATAAAACACTTGACAAAAGGTATTTTACGATGTATAATGAAATTACAATAATTGTTGTAATTATTATAATAATTATTGTACCATGACAAATAGTATTTCTGTTTGTCGTTGCATACTATAATAAGTAGAATTAAGCTATAATATTATTGTGAAGATGAGCTTGGAAAAATCATCTTCGCTTTTTTATACATAAAAAATAAAAAAATGAGTAAAATAATAATGACCTAACTTGGAATTAGGTCATTGATTAGCTATTTTTTTAATTCTTGTACAAGAACTATTAAAACAACTATAAGTAGAATTATTTCAGCCATAATATTATCACCACCTTTCTGATGGCTGATAATATTATAACTTTAAAAATAATGTATGTCAATAAAAAACGACAAAAAATAAATATAAAGTAAGTAGTCCAAAAGGGCTGCTTTTTTCATGCCAACTCCTTTTTTATAAGTTGGTATTAAAAAGGCAAAATGAAAGGAGAAAACAATATGATAGAAGGAAAAAGATGGTGAATTATGATAGTAAAAATGTGTGCGAAATGCAATAAAATAATACAATATCCTAATAGATATTGTTCAGAATGTAAAGAAATAGTTAATAAGCAATTGGAAGAGAGGCAAAAAAAATATAATAAAAATTATGATAAGTCAAGAGATCCTAAGTTAGTTAAGTTTCGTAGAAGTAAAGAATGGAGACAACTCAAAGAAAAGTATTTACAAGATTTACAGACAAAATATGGAGATATAAAATATGCTTATAAATGTGAGGATTGTATAGAAGAAAATCAAAAAGATAGTAGTTATATAATAAAGTTAGCAGAAGAGGTACATCATTTGGAATTTATTGAAACACCAGAAGGCTGGAAAAGAAGATTAGATTATTATAATTTAAGGGCACTATGTCACATGCACCATAATAAAAGACATAAGCGTTTTGAAAAAAGAAAGTATAAATAAGGAGGAAAAAATAATGAAATATGTAGCAGAAAGAGGATATAAAGATTTAGTATTAAATAGACATGTAGATGCAGGAGAGGTATTAGAAGATATATATTTAAAAGAAAATAAAGAATTAACAGAAGAAAGATTGAAATATTTAGTAGAAGAAAGAAAATTATACATAGCAATTGAAGAAATAGTAGAGGGCGAAATAAAGGAAATAACGCTAGTAGATAATGTACCAGCAGGAGAAGTAGTAATAGATAGAGTTGATATAGTAGAAGATAATAAAGAAAATATAATAGATAAAACGGACGATGAAAAAATAGAAAATTATTCAAATAGAGATAAAAAAGCAAGAACAAAAAGTGATAAAAAATAGCATACATAGGTGGTAGCTGTGTTATAGGGGGTGGTTTAGAAAGTATGGCATTTTACTAGGATACCGGTGCAATGGACTACTTTATAAAAAAAAATCCCCATAATGCGTTTCATAGAGTCAGATTTTCTGAAATACATTATGTAAACTTAGAAAGAGAGTGATGTTATATGGCTGGTTATGGAAAACAAAGGGAACCAATAGATTTAATAATTGCAAAAGGAAAAAAACATCTTACAAAAGATGAAATAGAAAAAAGAAAAAAATCAGAAATAAATGTAGATGATTACAAGAATGTTAAACCACCAAGCTACTTAAATACAAAACAAAAAAAAGAATTTACAGAGTTAGCAGAAAAACTAGTTAATATAGGAATAATGAGCGAGTTAGATGAAGATTGTCTAGCTCGTTATTTGATTGCAAAAGAGAATTATTTGAAATTTACTAAATTATTAAATTCGGCAATAAAAAATAAAGCTTCAAATGAATATAAACATGATGCAGAAATGCAAAAAGTGTTTTCAGTTGATATTGAAGCCTATTTAACACATCAAGATAGAGCATTTAAACAATGTAATGCATGCGCAGATAAATTGGGATTAACAATTACGAGTAGATGCAGATTGCAAGTACCACAAGCACCAGAAAAACCAAAGGAAAATAAATTTTCAAAATTTAATGTGGTTTAATGGTTGATAGAGTAACAGAATATGCTCAGAAGGTTGTGAACCGAGAGATCTTCACAGGTGAATTACACAGACTTGCTTGTGAAAGACATTTAAGAAATTTAGAAGTTCAAAATACAAAGGAATTTCCTTATTATTGGGATATCGCTAAATCTGAAAGAATTTTAGAATATGCTGAAACACTTACTATCGGTGAGGGATTTGAGAAAAAGCCAGTACAACTATTAGGGTTTCAAATATTCGATATGGGTTGTTTATTTGGTTGGTATAATCAAAAAGGTAAAAGAAGATTTAGAAGATCTTATGAATCTATGGCTAGACAAAATAGTAAAACTTTTAAGAATGGTATTAGAGGTACTTATATAGCAGGCTTTAGTGGATATTACTATGGAAAATTATTTACTGCTGCGACTAAAAAACGTCAAGCAAGATTGGCATGGGAAGAAATGTCTAAATTTATACAAAGTGATGAAGACTTAGCAGGTGAAGATATATCAAGCGAAAAAGATGGAATGTTTGCAGTAAAGGACTATAAGTCGACTATAATTGCAAATCAAACACATTGTACAATTGAGGCATTAAGTAAAGAAAGTGGGTTAGATGATGGATTTAGGGCAATATATGCTAGTGTAGATGAATATCATCAACATAAAACAAATCAAATATATAAAGCCTTATATAATGGTACAAAATCTTTACCAGAAACATTAATAAGCATTATTACAACTAGGGGAGATAAAATAAATACACCATGCTATGAATTAGATAATTATTGCCAAAATATTCTAAGAGGTATTGCTATTGCAGAAGACTTTTTTGTTGATATATATACATTAGATAAAAATGATGATATATGGGATCCAAAAAATTTGATAAAAGCTAATCCATATTTGGCAGCGAATGAAGATACTTTAAATGTATTAATTACGGATATGCAAACAGCAAAAGATATGGGAGGAAATGAGCAAAGAGATTTTATAGTTAAATCCCTAAATATGTGGTTAAATAATGCAGATGATTTATTTATTGATGCAGAAAAATGGAAGGAATGCGAAACATCAAAAACATTAGAAAATATGCGAGGAAAAATTTGTTATGCTGGCATTGATTTGTCAAGTGGTGGTGATTTAACTACAATTTCATTAGAATTTCCACTTGATAGTGAAAAATTTTATATTTACTCACATTCTTTTATGCCAAAAGGGAGACTAGAGGAACATATAATTACAGATATTGCCCCTTATGATTTATGGGAGAATGATAACTTAATAACTATAACAGGTGGAAACAGTGAATATAAAAATGATTATAAATTTATTATTAGCCATTTAAAAGAAATAATAGAAGCGTATGATTTAAAATTAAAAGCAATAGGATATGATCCACATAATGCAGATGGTTTTTTATCAGATTTAGAGGAATTTGGGGTGCCACTTTTACAGGTAACACAGTCAGCAAGATTTTTAAATGATGCAACAGTAGATATGCGATTAAATATAAAATCTAAGAAAATTGAATATGATAAACAAAATGAATTATTAAGTTGGAGTTTTTCAAATGCAAAAGTAGTAGCAAATAGTTTTGGAGAAATAAAGGTTGATAAGGAACCAAAAGCTAAGACAAAAAGAATAGATCCTGTGGATGCGTGTATTGATGCGCATGTAGCTTATATGAAATTAGGTAAAGAAGAGTCTGTAGATATAGATAAAGAAATGGAAAATTATTTACAAATGATGAATTGGAAAAAAAGAATAGAGGTGAAAAATTAAGTTGAAAATCATAGATAGTTTTAAAAAATCTTTAAAGGCTTTGATGACTAGAAGTACAAATAAAGATCAGTTATCAGCGTTATTAAATTTTTTAGGCTTACAAGATACTGATAAATCTGAATTGTCAGAAGCAACTTATTTTGCTTGTTTAAAAGTATTAAGTGAAACATTAGGAAAATTACCACTAAAATTATTAAAACATAATGAAAATAATGGAGTAACAGTATGTAGAAGGCATCCGTTATATAGAGTGCTGAATGAACGTCCTAATAAGTTTATGACATCTACTACTTTTTGGTCCACAATAGAATATAATAGAAATCATTATGGTAATGCTTATGCATTAATTAATACCAAAAAGAAAAAGAATAATAAAATAGAAACAAATTTATGGATTTTACCTTCTGATAAAGTAGAAATTTGGTATGACGATGCAAAAATACTAAAAGATGTGCCAGATATATATTATAGATATACATGTTCATCTGGAACATATACATTCGGCTCAGAAGAAATTTTACATTTTAAAACTTCTAGTACGTTTGATGGAATAACAGGAATATCAGTAAGAGAAAGATTGAAAAGCACAATAGTGGGAAATAATAAGGCACAGAAATTAGTTAATCAAATGTATGATAACGGATTTACTGCTAAGGCAGTGATACAATATACATCGTCCATGTCTGATGATAATGCAAAAGAATTTGTAAAAGGAATAGAAAAATTTGCAACAGGAAAATATACTGATGAAGAGATTAAAAATATAATACCTATTCCATTAGGTGCAACATTAACACCATTAAATATAAAACTTGCGGATAATCAATTTATAGAGGTAAAAAAATATTCTGCATTACAAATTGCTAGTGCATTTGGTATAAAACCATACCAAATAGGTGATTATGATAAATCTAGCTATTCTAGTGCAGAAGCGCAACAGTTAAGCTTTTACATAGACACTATGCTTTATATTATAAAACAATATGAGGAAGAAATAAGTTATAAAATGTTATCAAATGAAGAGGTATCAGAAGGCTATCATTTCAAATTTAATGTAGGTGTAATGCTAAGAATGAATCAAAAAGAACAAATAGAAACTCTAAGTAAAGGAGTTTCTAATTTTATTTATACACCAAATGAAGCAAGATCATTCTTAGATTTAGAAGCTAAAGATGGAGGAGATAGACTTTTAGGTAATGGTGCAAGCATTCCTGTAGAATATACAGGTGCTCAATATATTAATAATTTTGAAGGAGAGGAGGGAAAACTATACAAATGGATCCAGAAAACAGTAGAAAAGATTTTGGAGAAGGCTTCGTAAAAGGATTAGTATGCAAGTCAGCTGATGTTGAATGCCAAGACGTTACAGTAGAAGATCTACGAAAAATTAATAAATTTACATTAAGTCCTTTAAAAGAAGATGAAGTTTTTACATTTAAGGTAATAATGGGTGACAATGAGATAGATGACAGGAATTTTGAACCTTTTAATTTAAATGCCCTTAAAGATTTGAAAAAATTATATATTGGCAAAACGATGATAAAAGATCACAGAAGAATAGCAGATAATCAAATTGCAAGGGTATATGAAACAGAGTTAATACAGAATGATACTACAAAAATGACTAAAGCTGGAGAAATATATACACAATTAATAGCTAAATGTTATATGGTAAAGACAAGTAGTAATGCTGATTTAATACAAGAAATAAAAGCTGGAATAAAGAAAGAGGTTTCAACAGGTTGCAAACCAAAACATGCATTCTGTTCTATTTGTGGAACAGATAATACAAAAACATATTGTCCACATTATTGGGGACATGAATATGATACTGATGCGGGTAAAAAGGTTTGTTATTTTACTTTAGATGGTGCAAAAGAAGCATATGAAGTATCATTTGTAGCAGTACCAGCACAACCTAGGGCTGGTACAACAAAAAATTATTGTGATGAAAAGCAAAAAGAAAATTGTGAAACTAATGTAAAAGAAAAAGATAATAGTAATATTAGTAAAGAGTTAGAGCTAAGAATGAAGCTAATAGACTCTTTTTTATTTACACAAAATCAAAAAGAAAAGGAAGGTAATTAGTTATGAATAAAAAAATGAGAGAATTATTAAACAAAATAGCACAAAAAAGAATGATGGCTAAAGGATTTATGGAAGATGGAGAAAATAAAGATTTGGAAAAGGCTGCAGCATTGATGGATGAAGCAGATGAATTACAAAAAGAATATGATTTAGAAGCTAGAATGTATGCGACAGAAAAAGAAGATAATACACCAAATGAAGAGGAAATGAAAGAAGAAAAAGCAAAGAAAGAAGAAAAAAGTTCACTTAAAGCAGTGGCTGATGCAATTAGAGCGGTTGCCAAAACTATGAATGAAGGAACAGGCACAGAAGGTGGATATACTGTACCAGAGGATATTGTTACAAGAGTAGAAGAATTAAGAGAAGCACAATTTTCTTTAGAACAACTAGTAGATGTAGAAGCTGTTTCAACAATGTCAGGTCAAAGGACATATAAAACAAGGGCGCAAAAGAAAGGATTTACTAAAGTAGGTGAAAAGTCAAAAATATCTAAAGTAAACGGTCCAGCATTTTCAAGATTAAAATATACAATAGAAAAATATGCAGGATATTTACCTATTACAAATGAATTATTAGAAGATACTGATGAAAATTTAGTAAATACAATATTAGAGTGGTTAGCTGATGAGTCAAGAGTTACTAGAAATAATTTAATTTTAGAAGCTATTGCTACAAAAGAAGCGGAAAAAATAGCAAATGGAATAGCTGGTATAAAAACAGTATTAAACAAAAAGCTAGGTCAAGCATTTAAAAGCACATCTACTATTGTTACAAACGATGATGGTTTAGATTATTTAGATCAATTGGAGGATAAAAATGGAAGACCATTATTAAATCCAGATCCAACAAATACAGCAAGTATGCAATTAAGAGCAGGTGCAACTATAGTTCCTATAAAAGTCCTACCAAATGATGATATGCCAACAGAAGGTAATAAATTACCATTTATAATCGGAGATTTAAAGGAAGGTATTAAATTATTTGATAGAAAGAAAGTAAATATTATGACTTCAAACACAGCTGTAGTTGGAAGTGGAGAGGATACAATAAATGCATTTGAAGATGATTGTACTTTATTTAGGGGAATAGAAAGACAAGATGTTGAGGTAAAAGATAAAAATGCATTTTATAATTGTTATATTGAAATCGATGAAACAGTATCAGATACAACACAACAAGTAAAAAATGATGAAGAAGTAGCCTAAATAAAAGAGGAGTATTTATGTTTAATGAGAAAGTAATGCCTGTGTCAATAGAAGAAGTCTGCGATTATATAGGATTGATATTTGAAGAGATAAACGAAGATGAAAGTGGAATTATAAAAAGGAATATTATTAGACTAATAAGATTTTCAAATACATATTTACAAGGAGCAATAGGTAAAGAATATCCTAAAGAAGATGAGAGGGCTAAACAGATAGCCCTTTTAATTATATCTGATCTATATGATCATAGAGATTTAGATTCTAAGAATATTTCCAATACAACTAGAAAAATATTAAATGATTTAGAATGGCAATTAAAAATGGAGATGAGAAAAGATGGCAAAGACTAAATTAATTGAATTTCAAGTATTAGCTCCCGAAAGTGAAGAATGGAAACACTATTATTCATGTTTTGCCGAAATTAACAAAGCTAGTGGAAGAGAATATTTTAACGCTAGAACTACTGTAACAGAAAATACCTACAATTTTAAAGTGGGATATATAGGGAAATTAGAAAATATAGTTTTTAATACTTCACAATATAGGATTATATATAGAAATAGAATTTTTAATATAACAAATAGTGATGATAAGCAGGAAAGACACATAAATATAACATTTACTGGTGATTGTGTAACAATTTAAAGGAGTATTATGGGGATAAATAATAATATAAAAATAACGAATTTATCAGAAAGAACACAAGAGATATTAAGCAGATATTCAAAAGATATTACTGAAAAAGTAAAAGATCTAGCAAAAGATGTAACAATTGAACTAACTCAAAATACAAAAAGAGATTCTCCTGTATTGACAGGGGAGTATAAGAAACATATTACGTATAAATTAGCAAAAGAGACAATGACACATGCAGTATATATTTGGTATGTAAAAGATCCAGAGTATAGGTTAACGCATTTATTAGCTAGGGAGCATGCAAAAAAAAATGGTGGAAGAGTAAAGGGAAATGAATATTTAAGGAAAAACGTTTCGCTAGCACAAAATAAATTTGTTAAAGGTGTGAAGGAGATAATAAACAATGGATGTTAAAAGTTGGTTTGAAAACGGTACAGGATTTAAAATAAAGGAATTAAGATATTTAAAACCACCTAAGTTACCATATTTTCTTTATATTAACAAAAAGAACTTTAGGGGAGCAGATTTATTAAATAATATACTTGAAAATAACATAACGATTGAAAGGTATAGTGAAACCAATAATGATAGCGATTTAAAAGAAATAGAGAAAATAAAAAAATTTTTAGAAAGAAATTATTATACATATGAGACAGAAACTGAATGGCTTGATGCGGAGAATATGTATGGTACATTTTGGATATTAGATCCAATTGTTGAAAAAATAAGGAAAGAAGGTTATTAATATGGATAAAAGAACTAAACAGACTATAACACTTGGAAGTGGTAATTTGTATATAGACGAATATACAGGAATAATACCAGAAAATCAGGAAATTGAAAAAGATATTAATTTAATGGGTTACATACAGGGTGGAGCAGAGTTAGAATATAAACCAGAATTTTATACGGCTGAGGACGATTTAGGAAAAGTTAAGAAAAGAATAATAACGAAAGAGGAGGCTAAACTAAAGTCTGGTGTGATGACATGGAATGGTGAAACATTAAGGAAGTTATCTGCAACAGGTAGGGTTACAGAAAAAGATGGAAAAAGAATTGTAAAAATTGGTGGTATTGATAATAACGATAATAAAAATTATGTTATTCACTTTGTACATAAGGATAGTGTAGATGGAGATGTAAGAATTACCATTGTTGGACAAAATACTGCTGGATATACTTTGTCTTTCGCAAAAGATAAAGAAACAGTAATAGATGTGGAGTTTGAAGCAGTGCCAAGTGATGATGAAGGAACTTTGATTATATATGAAGAGGAAATTGGTACTATAGAAAATTCAGAAGAGGAAAAGGCATAAGGAGGAAAAAAATAATGTATGATATGACAAAACTTAAAATGAGGTATTTTACAATAAAATTAAAGAATGGAAAGATTATAGACGTAGAACCACCTAAAATGAAAGTACTAAGAAAAATTGCAGTTTTAAGTGAAATAAAAAATAATGATGAGTTATCAAAAGAGGATATACAAAATTTAATTGAGGCAGTATCATTAGCATTTAGTAAAAATAAACAAAACTATAAAATGACAATAGAAAAAATAGAAGAAGATTATGATATTATAGAAATTGTAGATTTCTTAAAAGAGTATTTTAATTGGGTGAATAATATACAAAACTCAAAAAACTAAAATGTCCATATTACCCTTCAAACGAGGATAGTATGGACACTGGATATATTATAGAAAGCATAAGAGAAAAAAGAATATCAGAGTATTTAAAAATTTCGGTGAAAGAAGTTGAGGAATTGGACTTAATAGAATACTTATTCTTTTTTAGAGAGGCTATTATATATAATTGTTCTCAGACAGAAGATGGAAGAGAGTATTTGAGAAATGCAAAAAGACTTGAAGAAACTTCTCCAGATAGAAAGAAATTAAGAGAAAAATTCAAAAAGTAGGCTATGAGAATAGCTTATTTTTTTGCGTTAAAAAGAAGGTGAATATAAAAATGTCAAGTAAGATACAAGGAATAACAGTAGAAATACGGAGGAGATACTACTAAATTAGGTAATGCATTAAAAGAAGTAAATAGTCAAAGTAAAAGTTTACAAAATGAATTAAAAGGCGTAAATAGTTTGCTAAAAATGGATCCAACAAATGTTACTTTATTAAAGCAAAAACAGGATTTATTAAATAAAAGTGTAGATAATTGCAAAGAAAAGCTAGAAAAGTTAAAAGCTACACAGACAGAAGTACAAACGAAATTTGAAAAATATCAGCAAGTTAAACCTATATTAGAATCATTAACTAAAGAAATTTCTGGAACTGAAAAAGAATTAAAAAAGTTAAGGGAACAACAAGAAAAAGCGAGGAAAGCATTAGAAGATGGTAAGATAGGTAAGGAACAATATGATAAAATAGCAGATTCTGTACAACAATGTGAAAAAAATTTAGTAAGTTTAAAAAAAGAGCAAAATGAATTATCAAAGAGTGTTGTAAATAATGAACAATATAGAGATTTTCAGAGAGAAATAGTTGCAACAGAAACAAAATTAAAAAGCCTAGAAAAACAAGCAAAAAACTTTGGATCAGTTGGGGCGCAACAGGTGGCTGTAGTTGGTGAAAAAATTGAAAATATAGGAGATAATATAACGAGTGCCGGTAAAAAAATGCTTGGAGTAACTGCGACCATAACTGCAACTGGAGCGGCAGCTATAGCAGTTGGAAGCAGTTTCGACAGCGCTATGAAGCAAGTTGCTGCAACTATGGGAATTACAGTAGATGAAATAAATAATGGTAGTGAATCTTATAAAATCTTGGAAGAAGCAGCTCAAAAATGTGGAGAAACTACAAAATTTTCTGCAAGTGAATCTGCAGAAGCATTAAATTATTTAGCATTAGCTGGGTATGATGCACAAAAGTCTGCAGAAACCTTGCCAAAGGTTTTAAATTTAGCAGCTGCTGGGGGACTCGACTTAGCGACAGCATCTGATATGGTTACTGATGCAATGTCTGCTTTGGGATTAGAAACTAAAAATTTAGATACCTATATAGATGAAATGGCAAAAACTTCGCAAAAATCGAATACGAGTGTATTTCAATTAGGAGAGGCTACCCTTACTTGCGCTGGTACAGTTAAAAATGCTCATATGAGTATAGAAACTATGAATGCGGAACTTGGAATATTAGCTGATAATGGCTTAAAAGGTGCTGAGGGAGGAACACATTTAAGGAACATTATTTTGTCATTGACTTCACCAACAGATCAAGCCGCCAAAACTATGAAATCACTTGGAATTGAAATTTTTGATAGTCAGGGAAATATAAGAGATTTTAATACTATATTATCTGAAATGGACGATAAATTATCAAATCTCAATGACGATAAAAAAGGTGAAACTCTTTCAAATATATTCAACAAAACTGATTTAAATGCTGTTAATTATTTATTAGAAGGAACAAATGGAAGATTTGAAGAATTAACGAAAGAATTATCTAATTGTAGTGGAGCAGCAGCTAATATGGCTGACACAATGAATAGTAGTCTTAGTGGTCAAATTACATTATTAAAATCACAACTTGAAGGAATTGGAATTAAACTTAGTAATATATTAATGCCTATCTTAAAATCAATAATTGAGAAAATATCAAGTTTATTAGATTGGGTAAGTAAATTAAATCCAACTGCTCAAAAAATAATAGTAGTAATTGCCGCAGTAGTAGCTGCAATAGGTCCATTACTTATAACTGTAGGAAAATTAGTTTCTTCAATTGGAACTATAATGGTACATGGTCCAATGATTGCATCTGTATTTGGTGCGATAAAAACTGCTGTAACAGGTCTATTTAGTGTTTTAGCAGCTAATCCTATTGTTTTAGTTATTATGGCTATAATAGCTGCAGTTGTATTGTTGTGGAATAAATGTGAATGGTTTAGAAATCTTGTAATAGCAGTATTTGAAGTAATAAAAAATGCAGTAATGAAATTGTGGGAAAATATAAAAGCAATATGGGATTTCGTATATCCATATTTTATGGCATTATGGGAAAGCATAAAAACAAGTGTACAACCATTAATTGAGGCTATAGCTGGTGCCTTTAGTGCAATATGGGAATTTATTAAAGTTATATGGGATAAAGTACAACCATATTTTGCAACTATATGGGAGAATATAAAAATTATATTTTCTGTTGTAGGTACAGTATTAGGAACATACTTTAGTATAGCTTGGGAAGTTATAAAAGCAATATGGGATCTAGTATATCCATATTTTCAAATGATATGGGAAAATATAAAAGTAGTATTTTCTGTTGTAAGTACAACATTAGGTGGATTTTTTGAAACAGCATGGACTATTATTAAAGCTGTATGGGATAATGTTATAGGCTATTTTACAGTTATATGGCAGACAATTGAAGGTATATTCTCAGTTGTAACAGCAGTGTTTCAAGGAGATTTTGAAGGTGCATGGCAAGCAATAAAAGGAATTGTTGATGCATGGGCTTCATATTTTCAAAATATATGGGATAATATAAAAGCGGTATTTTCTAGTGTAGTAGATTTTTTTAGTAATAGTTTTCAGGCTGCGTGGGATGGTATTAAAAATATTTTTGGAAATGTTGGAAATTTTTTTCAAAGCATATGGGATAATATAAAAAATATATTTTCAAATGTTGGCACTGCAATAGGTAATGCAATAGGTGATGCATTTAGAAGTGTTGTAAATGCAATTATTTCATTTGCAGAAAATAACATTAATAGTCTTATAAGATCAATAAATAGTGCCATTAATATAATAAATGCAATTCCAGGTGTAAATATTCCTAACATAAATGAATTAAACATACCAAGATTAAAAATTGGTATGGCTAATGTACCATATGATGATTATTTAGCATATTTACATAAAGGAGAGAGAGTTTTAACTGCAGAGGAAAATAGAGAATACTCAAATAGATTAGATAAAGAACCAAGAGGAAATAACATAGATAATAGTTTTAATTTAACAATAAATAGTCCAAAACAAACATCACCTGCTGAAAATGCGAGACTTTTAAGAAAAGAAATTCAAAAGTATAGATTATTAAGAACTTAATGGGAAGGAGGATTTGCAATGAAGAAAATTATTTGTGAAAATAGTATTAATAAAAACAAAGTAACATTTACATATGATTTCCCATTTTTTTTAAATACAGTTGATGGTATACATTCAGTTGCGGGAACAGTATCAACAGTATCTAGTGCTTTTGGAGTAGGTGAAACTTATTCTGGCACTGGTATAAAAAAAAGAAATATAGTAATAACTGGTATTATTAAAGATAATTTTTGTAAAAATCGAAAAATACTATATGATATTTTTCCGCTTAGAACAGAAGGAACTTTTTACTATTATGAAGAGGATATAAAAAGAAAAATAAGTTATACAGTAGAAGATATTGGAATTACTGAAAAAGGTATTCCAAGAATATTTACAATATCTTTAATTTGTCCAAATCCGTATTTTACAGATTTAGAAGAAACAGAGGTATCTATGGCGACATGGACACCTAAATTTTGTTTTCCGATGATTTCTGAAAGAGGTATTGGAATAGAATTTGCAACTAAAAATGTTACAACAATGGGATCTATAACTAATAATACTAATATAGAATTTGGAATAACAATTAAATTTATAGCGCATGGAAAACTATCAAAGCCTTATTTAGTAAACGTTGAAACTCAAGAAAGAATGCAGTTAAATACTGAAATGGAAGCTGGCGATGAAATTATAATAACTACCCACAGAAGTAACAAAAATATCATATACGTATCAAATTCCACAAAAATATCTCAAAATGCTAATCATCTTAAGGATTGTGAAAGTAAATTCCTACAAATGCATATTGGTAATAATACACTGAGAGCAGGTGCCGGAAACAACGAAGAAAACTTAGAAACAAAGGTATTTTATTACAATGAATATGAGGCGGTGTAATATGTCAGAAGAATTATATGTATATGATAGGGATTTAAATTTTAAAGGCGTTATAGACGTATATATATCTTTAAGATGGCGCAGAAAATACTTTGAAGCTGGAGAATTTGAATTGCATCTGCAAGCGACGAAATATAATATAGAACTATTAAAAAAAGATAATATAATTGTAAGAGAAAATAGTCAAGAATCTGGTTACGTAAAAAGTATTGAAATAATAGAAAGCGAAGATACTACAGAATTAATTATAATTGGTAAATTCCTATCCCATTTATTATATAGAAGAATAATTAAAAAGAGAATTAATTTTACTGGAAAAATTCTTGAAGGTATGAGAAATGTATTAAAGCATATGAGACCATTTAGTAAATTGGAAATAGAAGATTCTAATATAGATAGCGAAATTATAAATTTTCAATGCACATACAAAAATGTATATAATTATATAGTCAAGCTTTCAAAAGCATCTAATACTGGTTTTAGAATTGGTGTAGATATAAAAAATAAAAAGTATAAGTTTCAAAATTTTTGTGGTGTAGATAGAACTGTAAATCAAAATTTAAATTCGTCTTTTGAGTTCAGCGAAGAATATTCTAACGTTAATAAAGCTGATTATTTACTAGATAGTAGTTCAACTTGTAATTATGTGTTAGTTGGTGGTAAAGGTGAAGGAGACGATAGGATATTAGTAGAAATTGATAATACCATTAATTTACATGATTTTGATATTATAGAAGTGTTTGTAGATGCTAAAAATGAAGATCAAGGGAATTTAAGCGAGAGTGAATATATAATTTTCTTAAAAGAAAAAGGAAACGAATATATAAGAGAAATTACAGAGTCTATAAATTTTGAGGTATATGCTAGCGATTATAAGAAAAAATGGAATTTAGGTGATATTGTAACTGTAAAAAAAGAAAGTTGGAATTTTCAAGGAAATCTTAGAATTGTTGAAGTTGAAGAGGTTATTGAAGAAAATAAAATTACTATAACTCCAACTTTTGGAAATCCGTTACCTGAGAATTTTATAGATGATGATTAAAAAGATGGAGGTAATAATATGGCTGAAAAAAGTAATTTTTTTGATTCTGTTAATGCAGATAGAGTACATTTTGCATCAGATTGGGCTTTACATCTATCAAAATATTTTACAAATGGTATTTTTGATAATGGCTTGAGAGTAGAGCCTCATGATGGCATGAATATAACTGTGAATGTGGGTGATGCTAATATAAATGGTTACAGATATATAAATGATTCACAGAAGGTAATAAGTGTAAAAAATGCAGATGGAATTTTAAATAGAATAGATAATATAGTTGTTAGGTTAGATTTACCTAATAGGCAAATTACTACAGAAATAGTAACAGGAGCATTTGCAGAGAATGCATTCGCTCCAGTTTTAATAAGGGGAACCAGTGTATATGATATAAGAATAGCAAAAATTAATATACCAGCAGGTACAACAGAAATTACATCTGATTTGATAGAGGATACAAGATTTAATAAAAATGATTGTGGAAATGTTATATGTGCTGTACAAAATCCTAATTTTTCTAGCGTGCTAGAGCAATATACGGCATTATGGGAAAAATTAATAAATAGACAAACACAAGAATTTACAAATTGGTTTAATGATATGAAAGATATATTAAATGAAGAGACAGCAATCCAATTAAATGAGAAAATAGAGCAGAACACTAGTAAAATAAATACAAATACAGGTAATATAGCAACTAATACAACAGATATTACAAATTTAGAAACACAAGTAAATAAATTGCTTAACGTACAATTATATAAAAATACTAGTGGTACAGCAGGTACGGTAACATTAAACCAGAGTGCTAATAATTTTAATGAAATAGTTATTATTTGTTGGCGAAAAAATTCACATTTTTTTGATTGTGTTGTTAAGAACCCCAATGGCAAAAAAGTAAATTTAAGTA
>CAOKPF010000041.1 GCA_948470565.1 uncultured Clostridium sp. | reverse complement strand
CTTTCGTAGACGTAGCGTAGCGAAGGCAAGAAAGGAATGTTAGTAATTATGGATATCTGTATTATCAATTATACTATGATTTGTAAGTTCTTCTGCATATTTTCCATATGTATATACCAATACATTTTGATTAGTATGTTCATATTGGAAAATTCCACGGCTGGTAAACAAATTATCTGTTAATTGTGCCTTTGAAGTAACACCATCTAAATTTAACCCCCCTGTTTCATGGTCTGCTGTAACAATTAATAATGTATTAGAATGACTATCTACATAATCCATAGCAACTTTTATAGCATTATCAAAACATTCTAATTCATTTAACATATTTTTCATTTGCCCTTTATGAGAATATGTATCAATGTCAGAACCTTCTATCATCACAAAAAAACCTTGATTATTTTCTAATCTTGAAAAGGCAGCTTCTGTCATTTGTGCAAGTGTTGGATTTGCATTAATGGCATTTCCAAAATAATCTTTTGTCATTCTATCCCCTGAAAATGCTCCAATTATTTTTTGGTCTTTTCCAATTTTAAATAAATCTGCAAAATCTGTAATATAATTGTAGCCATTTTCTGACATTTCTTGTATCAATCCATTAAATATAAATTGACCTCCTCCAAGCATCAAATCAACATCTTCTTCTGTTATCTGACGTCTAGCTATTAATTCATAATTCCCTCTATCATTTGCATGTGTTGTAAATCCTGCTGGCGTAGCATGATAAATAGTCTGTGTTGAAACAATTCCTGTTTTCAATCCTAAACTTTTACAATATTCAGTTAAATTTTGCACATTATTTGTATTAGGGGCCTTTCCTACATAATAATTTCTAGTTTTAATCCCAGTAGCTAATGCTGTAGCTGCTGCTGCGCTATCAGTTGACTCTGCACCTTCACTCATTACTGAATAAGAATATGTTGTGACTTCTGTCTTATTTGGAATGGTTTGCATATAAAGTTTTGAGCCTTTGTTAATTTCGCCAGACTTTATATGATTTTGTCCCATTCCATCACCAATCATAAAAATGATATTTAAGACATTATCTGAATTTGAATTTTTTTCATGTATAAATAAATTTATCACTACACCTGCAAGAATAATAAACAGGATAACTATCAAAATCAATGAGATTAGAGAAATGCCATTTTGTCTTTTGTTTAATTTCATTATAAAAATTTCTCCTTTGTATTTTACATCAATAATTGTATTATTACAATTTTTAAATAAATCATAAAAATATTGTAATTTTTGTAACTTTAATTTTGCATTTATATATTTAACTCTCACTATACACTAAAACTTCTTCTAAATTTTTCCCTTCTAATAATGATCCTTTTATACTTCCAGTAGTTATAATATCAACTTTTTTTGTAATGCATCTTCTAATGCAAGCTTTACCTCAACTATTTTAAATCCACTAATAACATCTTCTGTTCTTACAATAATGTCAATATCGCTATCTTCAGTTTGTTTTTTTTAGCATAAGAGCCAAATAACCAAACATATACCAAATTATATTTTCTTGCAACTGGAAGTATTTTTTCTTTTATTTTATCTAATTCAGACATTTTATTTTACCTCTCTTAATACTTCTTTACAAAAATCTTTTATTTTGTCTATTTCATTTTCTGTCACATTCCATAATATATCTTTATCAATAGTTTCATAATTATGTACAACTAATCTTTATTCCAGCAATACTTTTCCATGGAATTTGACCATACTTTGTTCTAAAATCTAGTTGCAATTTTTTTACTAATTCTCCTATTTGTGCAACTGATGTTAATATTGCATTTAAAAACCTGTTCTATTTGTTCTTTTGTAATTATTCCCTGTCTTAATATACAAGGTACTTCGTTTTTTACTTGTACAACAGTAGAAGCTATACCTAAAGTACTTTTTCCTCCATCAACATACAAATCTACTTTATCTCCAAATTCATTCATTATCCCTTTAATTGTTACACCACTTAAATTACCTGAAATATTGGCACTAGGTGTAGCTATTGGAACACCTGAATATTCAACAATTTTTTGTGCTATATCATCACTTGACATTCTAATCCCCACAGTGTCTTGTCCAGCAGTAACAATATCTGGTACAATACTCTTTTTTTGCAAAACTATGGTAAATGGTCCAGGAAAAAATTTCTCCATTAACTTATACTCTAACTCTGTAATATTCTTTGCAATATTTTCAACCATTTTCATATTTGATACTAGTAAACTTACTGGATTACTACGTGGTCTTTGCTTAACTTCATATAGCCTACCCACTGCCTCTTCATCTAATCCATTCGTACCAATCCCATATACAGTTTCAGTTGGAAATACAACAATTTTCCCACTAGTAATGTATTTTGCTGCATCTTTTAAATTGGTATAATCTTTTCTATTCTTCATATCTATATAACTTTTCATTCTATGCACCTTTTATCGTATTTACATTATACTATATACATCCTATTTTTTCAACATTATTTTTTCACTATTTTTTTATTTTTTGTATCATATTATGCAATTTTTAATATACTTAATAATAGAGGTGAAATTTTATGTGTGGTTACTGCGGATATGTAGATTATAACAATAATATTTCTGATAAAAGTATAATTAGTAACATGGTTGAAACATTAAAAAAAAGGGGACCAAACTTTCAAGATATATATTTAGATAAAAATATTGCACTTGGTCATACAAGACTTAGCATTATAGATGTAAAGTTTGGAAATCAACCTATGACAAAGCTTCATAACAATAATTCCTATACTATATGTTATAACGGTGAAATATATAATTCTAAAGAAATTAGAGATGATCTAATAAAAAAAGGAATACAATTTGAAACAACCTGTGACACTGAGGTTGTACTTTCTAGCTATATAATCTTTGGTGAGGAATGTTTAAAATACTTAAATGGAATTTTTTCTTTTGTAATATATGATAAAACTAAAAATTTATTGTTTTTTGCAAGAGATAGACTTGGAATAAAACCACTATTTTACACTATAAGCAATTCTAATTTTGTATTTGGTTCTGAAATAAAAGCAATACTAAAAAACCCTAGTGTTAAAAGAGTTTTAAACAAAGAGGG
Source organism: uncultured Clostridium sp. (assembly GCA_948470565.1). Classification (GTDB taxonomy): domain Bacteria; phylum Bacillota; class Clostridia; order TANB77; family CAG-465; genus CAG-465. Next base: position 15,423 of record CAOKPF010000041.1, on the reverse strand, counting down.
AATAATGGAACTATTTGGGCTTGGACCTGCACATAGTCCTGGGAATACATACTTTAAAGGAATAAAAGAGATAAAAGCAGGACACTATGCAATTTTTAAAAATAACCAATTAAATACATATAAATATTGGGATTTAGAAACAAAAAATTGTATGGAATCAGAAGAGGAGGCCATTAGTGAAATTCATTATTTATTAAAAGATGCTTGTACTAGACAATTAGTTTCAGATGTTGGTGTATGCACAATGCTATCAGGCGGACTTGATTCTAGTATACTTACAAAAATTGCTAATGATAATCTAAATGAGCTTACTACATTTTCAATTGATTTTAAAGGTAATGACAAAGATTTTGTTGCAAATGATTATCAAATGACAAAAGATAGTGACTATGTAAAAATCATGAAAGACTATTTAAATACTAATCATAAAACAATTGAAATAGAACATACAAGGCTATTTGAACTTTTAAATGATGCGCTTATAGCAAGAGATATGCCTGGTATGGCAGACATAGACAGTTCAATGTTTGCATTTTGTGAAAATATAAGTAAAAACGGCTTTAAAGTTTGTATTTCTGGTGAATGTTCAGATGAAATATTTGGAGGTTATCCATGGTTTTACAAACAACATCTAGTAAATCATACAGGATTTCCATGGGCACTATCTGAAAATTTAAGAGAAAATTTATTAAGGAATGGAATTTTATCTAAAGGTGATATTACAAATTACATAAATTCTTGCATATCTGATACTTTACAAAATGTAAATTATACTAACACTAGTGATAAATTCGAAAATAGATTTAGAGATATAAACTACCTTACTATAAAGTACTTTATGAATACACTAGTGGAAAGAACTGATAGAATGTCTATGGCAAATTCATTAGAAGTTAGAGTTCCTTTTGCAGATCATAGAATTTTTGAATATGTATATAATTTACCAGCAAAAATGAAGTTAGGACTTTCAAAATCTTCTAATCCTACTGAAAAATATTTACTTAGAAAAGCTTTTGAAAATGAATTACCTGAAAATATTGTTTACAGAAAAAAATCACCATTTCCAAAGACTTATGATTTAAAATACTTATCTCTTGTAGAGCAAAATATGCTAGATATACTAAATAACAAAAATTCTAGAATACATGAATTAATAAATAAAGACTTTGTACTAGATATGATAAAAATACATGGTGAAAATTTAAAAGAAAATTTATTTGGTCAACTTATGACATACCCGCAAACTTTAGCATTCTTAATACAAATTAATAACTGGCTTGAAATGTATGATATATCAATTGAATTATAATAAAAATTAATACTATACAAAAAAGCAAACTAGTTAAAATGAAAACAATTAACTAGCCTTGCTTTATATTTTTATATTTAAATTCTTATATCGTTTAAATTTACTAATATTTTTTCTATCTAACCTAATATATCAAACATGTCCATCTGCTCAGAACGTGGCATACCTTCAAGACAACCTGCCTGTCTTAAGGTCTCTACGGCAACTTTACCAATTTTTGATTTTAACATCATTTGTTCTATAGATGTAAACCTTCCCTCTTCTCTAGCTTTAACTAATTTTTCAGCATCAACTTCACCAAATCCGTTAAGCTTTGAAAGTGGTGGACGTATTTTTTTATCCTCTACAATAAATCGTTTTGCATCTGATTTATATATATCAACAGGTAAAAACTCTAAGCCTCTTTCATACATTTCAAGTGCAATCTCAAGTACAGGATACATATTTTCCTCTTTATTACTAGCACTTTTTTCAGCAAGTTTTACATCTAATTCTTTTAATTTAGCCCTTACTCTATCTTTTCCATGTGTCATAAAGTCATGATCAAAGTCATCTCCTCTTATAGAAAAGTATGAGGCATAAAATGCTTCTGGTATATGAACTTTAAACCATGCAATCCTAAAAGCCATTGTAACATAAGCAGCAGCATGAGCCTTTGGAAACATATATTTTATTTTTTTACAAGACTCAATATACCAGTCTGGTACTTCATGTTCCCTCATAAGTGCCTCTTGTTCATCATTAAGTCCTTTTCCTTTTCGTACACATTCCATAATTTTAAATGAATCACCAGGAGGTAATCCTTTTGCTAATAAATAAATCATTATATCATCTCTTGTACAAATTGCCTCACTTAATGTACATATTTTATTTACAATAAGATCTTGAGCATTATTCAACCATACATCTGTACCATGTGAAAGTCCTGATATACGTATAAGTTCTTCAAAAGTAGTAGGTTTAGTATCCATAAGCATTCCTCTTGCAAATTTTGTACCAAATTCAGGTATACCAAATGTTCCAATTTCAGAACCATTTATCTGATTTGGTGTAACCCCAAGAGATTCAGTAGAGGAAAATATTGACATAGTTTCTTTATCATCAAGCGGAATGTTATGTGGATCAATTCCTGTAATATCTTGTAACATTCTTATAACAGTAGGATCATCATGACCCAGTATGTCAAGTTTTAATAAATTTTTATCAATTGAGTGATAATCAAAATGTGTAGTTGTTATATCAGAATATGGATCATCTGCTGGATGTTGTACAGGACAAAACTCGTATATTTCTCTTCCCTTAGGTACAACTATAATTCCACCTGGATGCTGACCAGAAGTTCTTTTTATTCCTAAACAACCAGCAGCTATTCTATTAATTTCCGGAGAAGGCAAAGTTTGTCCTCTTTCCTCAAGGTATTTTAGTACAAATCCATATGCGGTTTTTTCAGCAACTGTACCAACTGTACCCGCCTTAAATGTAGTTCCTTTTCCAAATATTACTTCTGTATATCTGTGAGCCTTACCTTGATATTCACCAGAAAAGTTTAAGTCAATATCTGGCTCCTTATCTCCATTAAATCCAAGAAACGTTTCAAAAGGTATATCCATACCATCTTTTGCAAGCTTTTGACCACATTTTGGACAATCCTTATCTGGCATATCGAAACCATTTTTATACCCATAATCTGAAAAATCAGAATACTTACAATTTGGACACCTATAATGTGCCTTTAAAGAATTAACCTCAGTAATTCCTGTCATATATGCTGCAAGTGAAGAACCAACAGAACCTCTTGAACCAACCAAATATCCATCTTCATTAGATTTCCAAACTAATTTCTGAGCAATTATGTACATAACAGAATATCCATTACTTATAATTGCATTTAGTTCCTTTTCAAGTCTTGTTTTTACTATTTCTGGTAAATCCTCACCATAAAGTTCTTTTGCCTTTGTCATGGCTATATCTTCTATTTCTTTTTCACAACCATCAATATGTGGTGGGCATTTTTCATCTGATATTGGACTAATCCTATTACACATATCCGCAATCTTGTTTGTATTTGTTACAACCACTTCATAAGCTTTTTCAGGAGATAAATATTCAAATTCTTTTAACATCTCATTAGTTGTTCTAAGGAATAATGGTGGCTGTTTATCAGCATCAGAAAATCCCTGGCCTGCCATTATAATTCTTCTGTATATTTCATCACTTGGATTTAAAAAATGAACATCACAAGTTCCTACTACTGGCATATTAAGCTTATCTGCTAAATCTACTATTGATTTATTTATTTCTATCAAATCATCTTTTGAATTAAGTATACCCTTATCAATATAGAACTGATTATTGCCAAGTGGCTGTATTTCTAAATAGTCATAGTATTTTGCAATACTTTCAATCTCATCATCTGTTACACCATTGCCTAGTTTTTTATCAAGGATTGCCTGATATAGTTCTCCTCTCTCACAGGCAGAACCAATAATTAATCCCTCTTTGTATCTATTTAACAAACTCCTATAAATTCTAGGTCTTTTATGAAAATATTTAACATGTGAAAAAGATATAAGTTTATATAAATTTTTAAGTCCCACATAGTCTTTTGCAAGTATAATTATATGATAATATGGCAATTTTTTTATACCATCTCCAACTATTGTATGCATATATCCATATTTGTCTATATTAAGTCTTTCTTTTGCTTCCTTTTGCATTTTTACAAAGACTTTGGCAGTTGCCCTTGTATCATTTATAGCTCTGTGTGCCCCTTCAAGACTAATTTCTAAATGAGTAGCAATAGTTCCAAGCTTATGATTTTCAATATTTGGATATAATTCTTGTGCCATAGTCAATGTATCAATTATATATGGTTTAAATTCAAGTTTATACTCATCTGCAAAATACTTTATAAATCCTGTATCAAATTTTGCATTATGTGCAACAAGTATAGAGTTTTTTGTAAACTCCATAAATTTTGGTAAAATTTCTTCGATAGTTGGGGCATTTTCCACCATTTCAGGTGTTATATGAGTAAGTTCCTGAACTTCTATTGGAATAGATCTTTGTGGATTAACAAAGGTTGAAAACTCATCTATAATCTCACCATCTTTTACTTTACAAACGGCTATTTCTGTTATTTTATCAATTTTAGGATTAAAACCTGTAGTTTCTAAGTCAAATACACAATATGTGTCTAACTTTTCATAATCAGGTTCAATATCTTTAACTAAATATCCCTCAACTCCATATATTACTTTTATTGGTGCACTATCTAAAACTTCTTGAGTAGTCGCACCTTTTTTACCAAATTTGTCCATCATATAATGGTGAGCTTCTGGATATGATTGTGCAACACCATGATCAGTTATAGCTATGGCAGGCATTCCCCATTTCACAGCTTTACTAATTATATCTTTTGCACTACTTACAGCATCCATTGCACTCATCTGAGTATGTAAATGAAGTTCTACTCTTTTCTCATCAGCTTCATCCATTCTAGTATCTATTTCAAATTTTACCCCATCATTTAAGCTACTTATCATTATGCCAAGCTCATTGTTAGAATATTGGTCTAAAGCAGGTCTACCTTGAACAACTACAAAAGTGCCAGTCTTTGTTCTTGAATCCACTTTTTCAAATTGTTCCTTTGTAAGAAACATTTTACAACAAAGAGTAGATGAAAAATCAGTTACATCAAGCATTACTAACATTTTTCCTGACTTAGTTTCACGTACTTCTTTTTTTATAATCTGCCCATCAAAACAAACTCTATTCATAGTAACATTTATATCAATCATTCTTATTCTTTGATCAGTAGTTATATTAATTCCATAAATTACATTTTCAGGCTGAGGTTGTTTAGCAAGTTTTCTCTCTTCTTTTTCTTCAGGAGTTAGTGGTGGTCGTTTTTTAAATTCTTTTTTACCTCCCACATTACTATATGAATTTTGAGTTTTTGGTGTATTACTGGAATTATTTGAAATTTCACCATTATTATTACTTATACTAATAAGTTCTTCTAATTTTATCATTCTAACACCATTATCATCAAACTGGCTAATACAGTCCTCATCATCTTTTATAATAATTCTATATTTCTTACCAAACTGTACTTCTATACATCTTTTTATATACTCATCTATTCTTTTTATAATCAAAAAATTAGCATATTCCTTTTTTAGTATTATAACTATTTGACCAAGTTCATTGTTAATATTTATTTTACAATTCAAAAATACATCTGATGTATAGTCATACCTTTTTTTTACTATTTCAATTATATTTTTTACGTCTTGTTCTTCAACATCAACAGCTTTTCCACAATATGAATAATCAATTCTAAAACTATTTAACTCATACATTTTTTTTGCACGCTGTTCAAATTTTTCAATTTCATATAATGGAATATTATCACTACTACTTGCTTTTAAAATTGCAGCATTTAACTTCTTAGAAAATTTTATTTCATCTATATTTGCAGTTGCAAGTTTATTTTCTACATCTATACAATTAAAAAATACATCTTTTACTAGCTTATCCACTACTATTCACCTCATAATATGAAAATATTATACTATGATTTTTTCTAATTTTCAAGACAATATATGGCAAGTTTTTTTGATGTAATTACAACATAACAATTTATCAAATTATATATATATTTTTTTAAATAAAAAATCAAAAAATTATTTCTTATACTTGTTTATTTTTTTAATAATACTAATTTTACTTTATATATTTTCATTTTATTAACATTTTTTTAAAAAAATAGTTGACATAATTTAGGAATAGTGCTATAATATAGTTAGAGAATATATTAACAAATAATAATTATTTAAGGAGGATTTTTATGAAAACTAGACAAATGGACAAAGTAACTGTAACTGAAAACTATGCAGCAATTGCAGCTGCAACATATAGTGTATTTGCAATGATAAACTTTCTCAAAAACAACCCACAAGTAACAAGAAGTGAGTTTCATGAAAAGTTTAGGCAAGGCGAAATACAAAACAGGCTTCATGCTTGGGAGATAACACATTAAAAAACAAATGAAGGGGACAGATGTACTTTATCTGTTCCTTATTTTTATCTCAAAAATATTATAGTACAAAAAGTAGAACTAAACATATAGTCTAATTCTACTTTTTTCTTTTATTCTGAAATCTTTTTAAATTTTGAAATCTCAGTTTCAATTTGATTAAGTACATCTATTTTGGAATTATCCAACATAAAAGTATCTAATTTTTTGTTAAATTCTTTCCATGAACCAAATCCCATCAACTCATCATACTCATAAATTAATGGATTTAATGAACCACATATAGCCCCATACAGAAGCATATTTCTGGGATATAGTTTTCCACTTTCTGTTTCAATTAAAGAATCGTAATTATCATTAGTATTAATATCTGTTGTTGAACACATATTTACAATTTGTTCAACTAAAATATAATTTCTTTTTGTAAATCTCCAATTTTTAAATCCTAGATCATAAATACTTATAATTTGCTCCTTTGTAATTTCTTTATGTAAGTTACATACTATATCAATTGCGATATAATCACATAAAGATTCTTCTAATTGTGCTCCATATATCCCACCATTATACTTTCTTTTTATACTACTTACTGCCATACTCTCATCGGTATGACAAAAATCACTGTACTGACTAAATATACTAAATAATAAGTGAGATAGTTCATGTGCAATAATTAGTTCAATTAACTCTTTTCTATCATTTGGATTATATTCTATTCCTATTTCCAAATTATTCTCATCACTACACTTACAGTACCCTTGTGTAAGTGATATAGTCTTTACCACATTTACTTTTGTATTTTTTAATTTTGCAGAAAAAATCATCTTCTGACTTAATTTTTGTATTAATGCCTGAGCAATTTTTTCTATCGTATAAAAAATTTCATTGCTCTCTATAATATCTCCCTTTTTCATATCTTACCTCCTTAAAAAAATTTTTTTAAGTTTATAAAAATATCCTTTAAATTATACCACAAGTTTTATATAATTTCAACAATTATGTAAACTTTTTTAAAAAAGTATATAACAGATATTGATTTTTTATGTAAAATAGTATATAATATTAATGCAGTTAATGTATAAAAATTTTAACTATAAATTTTAAGGAGGAAATATTATGGCAAAAACAATATTAGTAAAAGAAACTGATCACACAGGTACAGCAACAACAATAATTGCAATTATGGCAGATGGTGAAATGGTCACCTTAGAAACTCTAAGGGGAAAAACTGACATAAAGAAAATGTTATCGGCATTTTGTTTTACACATCTAATAAGTAGTTTAAAAATAGAAAAAGATGTAATAGAAATGATTCAAATTACACGCTGGCAAGAAAGTGAACCATCCAAATTATATCTGGAATACCCAGATATTGTTATATACAATAACGAAAAATATCTAATTGATACAAAAGAAATACGCCTTTCAGGTTCTAAAATTACAGGAAATACTAAAGAATTATACCACATTGCACAAAAAGTTGGTATTAACACAAAATATATGAAAACTGTAAAACCAATGGAAAAATAACTCTAAAAAAAAGGAGGAATTACTATGACAAAAGCACAGAAAGTTCGTAGCAGACGGTTAGAGAAGCTTCAAAATGATATTACTGAACAAGCAAAAAAAGTATTTGATTGGATATTAGATTTAATCGATGAAGATACCACAAAAGGGAATTTCAGTCCATTTAAAGTATGCTTATTTAATGATCAGTCCACAATTAAGACTGCTGAGCTTAGCGGCGAAAAAGGTAAATCGTATGAATTAGGAGATTTTCTCCTTCAGCACGATAGGCTTGAATTTTTTTCAACTTTAAAAATAATTGTTGAGCAGGAAGATGGATTTAATGCAAATTTCGATACTGACGCTTATTGGTGGGGATCAAAATGCATTCTGTTTGAGATTGTAATTAAGTTGTAACATTTTATGAAAAAATTTTATTAAAAGCATCTATCAATATAATAATTTAAGGAGGAATGTTATGGAGAAAAAAACTTTACTTTTAGATATAGATGAAGTTTTTTGCTTTTCAGGAATGTTAGATGCAATTAACGACTTTTTAGGAAGTAATTATGCAATTGATGATTTTTCAGACTACTATATTGATAAAATTGTCATTCCAGAGGAAAGATTTGATGAGTTTAATGAATTTTTAGATAATAGAAATATGTATGAAAATGCTCAAATTTTACCTTACGCCGAAGAGATATTACATAAATTTAATAATATCTATAATATTTATGTTTGCTCATCATGTATTAATACGTTTAATGTTACTGGATCTGGCAGAATATTTAAAGATAAATATAATTTTCTAATCACTGCTATTCCATTTATTAAGCCTGAAAATTTTATTTTTACTAATGCTAAACATTTATTTAGAGCTGATATACAAATAGATGATAGGTTATGCAACTTTGATAAAAGTATAGAAACAAAAATACTATTTCCCTCATACCATAATAAAAATATTCAGGATTATGAATTAAAACAAAGAGGGGTATTACGAGCCGGTTATGATTGGAGAACAGGTTGGTTAAAAGTAGCAGATATTTTACTTATCTGACCTCATGTAAGAAATAGTGAAATCTATCAACATAAAAAAATTTTTATATAAACTCTTTAAAAAAACTGTTAAATTATTAATTTAATTTAGCAGTTTTTTGTTACTATACACATATATTTTTTCTACAAATACTAGAATAATCACAATATTTACAAGCATCTGTTTTTTTATTAGGATAAATTTTTACAACTCCTCCTGTCATTTCTTCACCAATAGATTTAATTATACTTTTTGCCTCTTTACAAAGTTCATCAAATTCTTTTTCGTCAATAGCTGATTTATTCATAGTTTGTTTAGAAATAGAGATATACTTTGTCTGCCCTCTATTTGCAAAATTTTTATCCATTTTATTTAAAATTTCCTCATCTTTTAAATAAATCCCTCTCATTTGTAAAGCTTTTATACATTCACTTTCTATTTTTTCTTCATCTTTAGTATAATTTAATTTTATAAGATTATTTGATAAATTAAAATATAGCATAGCAGCTGGAAGTATAGTTTCATTTTGAGATTTTTTATTCTCAATAAAAGCCGTAAGATATGTAATAAGTTGTAATGATATTCCCTCTCTAATATCATCTAATTTCAAACTTCTTTTTGATGATTTATAATCAACAATTCTTGCATATGTTTTATCCCCATCATCTAATACATCAAGCCTATCTATTTTTCCAACTAAATTTAACATATAACCATTATCAAGTTTTATCTCAATTGGAGCATATATCCCTCCATCTTTAAATTCAATTTCATATCCAAACGGAACAAACTCACTCTGATTAAAACCTCTTGCAATAACATTTACAACCTTTATCATAGTTGAAACGAGTTTTCTTTTTAGTAGTTCATACTTAATACTGCTTTTTTGCTTATCAAAACTATAATTTAACACACTATTTATAATTTCTTCTAATTTATCAACATATTTTTTATCTAGTGTTACCCCATCTACTAATATAGCTTGCCAATATATATTATTTTTTAAAAGATATTTAGAGAATTCCTCTAATACACTATGCATAAAACTACCAATATCCATAGCATTTACTGTAAATTCTTTTCTAGTATTTATATTAAGACAATATTTCATATAATACGAAAATGGACATTTTTTAAACTGTTCTAGCTTTGATACACTAACATTTATTTTATTACTGCCATATATGGTTTCAATAGTTTCTTTAGAAATATTACTATCATTTTTAATATAGTTTAAAATATCATTATATCGTTTATCATCTTTCAAATACTCATACATTGCAACAATTTCAGATATATCTGAAAAATTATCATTTAAAACCAACTCTATCATTTTATCAAAAGCTCTATTTTTAGAATAAATATCATGAAAGTCTGTGCCTGTATCTTTTACAGTTACATCACCAAATATTTTTATATCATATATTTGTTTAATATTTGTTATCAAACTTGATGGTCTAATTGATTTACCATTCATATCTGATACAGGAACATATATATACAAGTTTTCATAAGTACTATTTAATGCTTCATATATGTTATATAACTGCATATTATTTTTTGAAATTGAGTCTTCTTTAAATGTAATTTCACTTTGTTTTAGCTTTTCTATATCTAAATCACTAAAAAATATATCCTCCTCAGAAACCAAAGGAAATTCATTTTCATTAACACCTACAAAAAACACTTGTAATTTATCATTTGCTTTATTAACATTTATATCTACAACATTTACCTTATCAACTGATGGTGGAACTATTTTTAATTTTACATCTTTTATAGTATACTTAAATATTTGCAAAAACTCACTAATACTTATTTTATAACTACCATATATTTTTGAAATAGCATTAAATATATCACATATTTTTCCCCATACTTGTATTTCCTTTAATGAAATTTGCGTATCAAGACTTCTTTCCTTACTTATATAATTTTCATAATTTAAGAATACATTATTTATATTTAAATGTGAATATATAGCTTGTACTATATCTGTTACTTTATATTTATCTGTACTATTTATCCCTTCTAATTTATACATATCTATAATTTTTGTGCGTATATTATTCAAATATTCTAAATCATATATTTTTTCAGAATTTTTCTTATTATTTAACTTTAATTCCTTACAAATTGCATATTTATTTACATTAAACTCTATTAAATAATTTTCTAACTCGTATATATCTTCTATATTAATATCATTTAAGCCTAACTTTAATAATGACATTAAGTCTTGAGTATTGTATCCATTAATTAATATATTAATCAGTGTAATTATATATTGTACTAATTTTGAATTTGCTATACCATATTTTTTATCTATATACACAGGTATATCATACTCATAAAAAACTCTATTTATTACATTTTCATATTTATCAGGATTAGTAGTATAAATCAAAAAATCATTATATCTATTTCCATTTCTTATCTTATCACAAATAATTTTAGCAATACTTTCAATCTCAGTATACATATTTGTAGTATAATTTATTTTAATACTGTCACAATTTTGCTTCTTTATGCTAGGTTTGCTGTCTGCAAATATATTATTTGCTAAATATTTTATATCCTCATCAGCCTTAGAAAAATTGACATATAATATCTTACTATTTACTCCCACATCTTTTTTATTACATATTTTTAGTAACCTTTTATACGTAGAATTTGCAACTTCAAAAATTCCATCACTATTTCCTAAATCAATATCTTCTTTACTAGTAATATCAGTAGTTAAAGTTACAGTAATATTGCTACATTTATCAATTAAATTACCAATAAACGAAATTTCTGCTTCTGTAAAATTGTTATACCCATCAAAAAATATGTCAGTATTTGATAAATCAAGTCTATCTAGCACTTTGTTTTTAAATATTTCAAATTCACCTATACTATCTATATATTTTTCTTTTACTCTTTCAATATATTTTTTGTAAATATATGAAATTTCTTTAAGTTTTGCTTCTAATAATTTATCCTGTAATTTTATATTTTGAATGTTATTTTCATCTATCATAGATTTTCTGAATATATCCATATATATATTTAACAAATCAATAAATCCTTCTTTATTTTTAGACTTTGCAAATATTTTAAAATGCGATTTTTCCTCTTCTACCACCTGAGCTAACAAAATTTTTCTATCTAATTTTGATATATATTTTTCGTCAAAATGTAAATTAAATTCTTTTATATAATCTTCTATATATGACGATATAGTAGTTATATTTATTCCTATTATTCCTGATTTATTTTGGTATTTCATGTAATTTTCTTCTGCTACTACTCTTGTTTGTGATGGTACAAAAAGTATCACTTTTTTATTATCATTAATAGATTTATCCATTAAATCATATATATTCTTGCTTTTACCAGTTTTAGCCCTACCAAGTATAATATTAAATTGCATATTCACTCTCCTATACTTTCCTTTGTTTCATAATCTGATACTAACATTTGTTCATCTTTTATTTTAATCTTGTCAAATTCTGGTAACATAGAAATATCATTTATTCCACAAGATTTTAAAAATTCATTTGTTATAGAATAAGCAGCAGGTCTTCCAGGTAAATTAAGCCTTGCTACCTCTTCTATAAGTCCACATTCAAGTAATTTATTTACAGCAAAATCACTATTTACTCCTCTTATACTCTCTATTTCAGATTTAGTTATTTTAGGGTTATATGCTATAATACTCAACGTTTCTAATGCACTTGGTGATAAATTTTGTTTTTTAGTATTTTGTATAAATAATGATACTTCTTTATAGTACTTTTTGTTAGTTACTAATTGATATGCCTCTTTTACCTTCACTAACTCAACACCATTTTGATCATTATATTTTTGTTTCAAGTTCTCTATTATTTTTTCTACGCCATCACTATCTACACATAGTGTTTCTGCAAGTTCTTTTATTGTTATTTCTCTTCCTAATGCAAACATAACAGCTTCTACTACATTTTGTAAATATTTTTCTTCCATATATTTTATCAAGTTACACTTGATATTCCTCCTCTCATTAATTTAAATATTATTACTTTTTGGTATTATATCATGTAAAGAAAAAAAAGTCTATCAAATAAGAAAAACTTTCTAATTAGCTTATCTTAAAGTTTTAGACATTATATTATATAAAATTAAATAAAAGACAGATATCTCACTTTATAATGATTTATCTGTCTTCATAATTATTTATTGTTATCTATAACTTGCAACTGTACATTTACCGCTTTCATTATTTATTGTCGCACCTAATCTTTGACCATTTTTATCTACCCATGTATAACCTACAGATGTACTTGTTTTACTTGAGAGTATTCCTTCTGCTCCAAGTTTTTCTACTAATTCTTCATATGTAATTCCTTTATTTAATAGTTCTTGTAATTCTTTTTGACTTGGTAAAGTTACATTGTCATTCTTAATAGTTTCTTTATCTATTGTTGCTTGTATAATTTGACTATCAACTCCTTTTTTTAATGTTATCCAATTTTTGCTGTCTATTTTCCATGTAGTATCCCCACTAAATTCACTAGTTTCTCCTTCAAAACCAAGAACCTTATTTATTTCTTCTACTGTATTTGTTACTTCTATATGTTTTATTGCTTCAATTACATCATAATTTCCTTTTTTTTCTGTACTTTCACCAGTATTTTGAGCTATATTTTGATTATTTTCCTTTTCTCCTAATACTAAAATTCCTAATATTGACATTACTACAATAAAAATAACGACAATAACTATAACAACTGATTTATTTTTCATAACTAATTCCTCCAAAAATCTTTAATAATATATTATTCTACTTGTTTTTTAGCTTTTGACATATATGTAGCAGATAACATTAGCATACCAAAAGTTCCAAACAAGAATACAAAGTATATAATGGCAACTGGAGATGTAGATTTTATCCCCTCAACATTTGCATATAACTTATCATTAGCAAGTAGTGCAGTTACATTTTTTCCTTCATAATATCCTGAAAGTCCATGAACATTTTGCAAATCGTATTCTTTTCCATTATATTCTACTTTAACTTCATAAAAAGTCGTTCTATTTTTTGTTTTTTTATTCACAACTTCTTTTGTAGAAGTGCTAGTAACAGTTGCTGTAACCTCTTCATATTCCACTTCTGTTTTATTCATTAAAAACCAAAATACTATTGTTAAAACAAGGAAAATTAAAGTAATTAGCCACATAAGTGCAACTTTATTCTTCATAGCTTTTTCCCTCCATTTCCTATACAATTATATTACTTTTATTTACATTTTTCAACATATTTTCTTTATTTTTATAACTATTTTTTTATAATCACACATATATGTATAAGTTGTAATTAATTCATTATATGTTATTACGCTTTTATTATCTCTTTTTGTTTATAATTTGTTAGAAACTATATTTTTTATTTTTATAATTTCTATCATGAAATTTCAATTTAAACTACATCATTAAATAGTTTTTTCATTAAATCTAAAATATTGTTTACTACCTATTGTTTTTATTATATAAATATGTATCATTATTTTATTATATAATGTACAAAGATAAATTCCAATAGTATATACTGGTAAGATAGGATAAAATTGTATTTAGTAAGTTTCAAGCACAGCACTTTACATAATTTCTAAAATATGCTAAATATTACAACAACATATTATTTTTTCTATAAATCACATTACCAACAATATTAGTTTTTGCAAGTGGTTAAAACACACTAAAAGTAATTTTATCCCTAGGTACAATTTCTCTATAATTTTAAAGTGATAACTTCTTGATACAAAATGTTAAATATAACATATTTTAGTTTTTAACAGCGTAAATAGGGGCTGTAAAAAAATCCAACAAGAAACTGAGTAAAAATCTTGCTCAGTTTTTTTGTAAAAAATATTGAAAGTATCGGAAATTTCAGTATTTAATGATGTTTTTGCCTAGACATATTATTCTTTTCTCTATATTGTCCAATTATTTTCCCATACACATATATATAATATATTATATATTATAAAAAAATTAAAAAAATGAATAGTATTTGGTGTTCAGAAGCTTCGCTAAAGTTATATATTTATAAATAATAACGAATTGTGATAAGATTGTTAAAATATATAGAAAATTTTTCAAATGACTTTGGAAAGTTCATTAATGATAGAATTTTAACCCATTTATTGATTTAGAGAAATCTAATACATATCATAATTTGCTATATAACTTTAATAAAATACATCAAAACTTTGAAAAAAATTTAACATTAGAATAAATGCACAAATAGATAAATTATTAATTTAAAATCAGATATGAAATATTTATATATCAATAGTTCTTATCCAACAAGACTTATTGCTGGTATCACTATCGCTTTATCTGAAAGTATAAAAAAGATTAAAAAAAATTATCTAAGTTTCATATGAATTTTCGTATGAGCTTAGATAAAATATGAACAAATCTATTATCTATTTTTCAAGCTATTTAAGATAAGGGACGTTCCATAAATAAATGTTACAATTTTTATGTAGACTTAAAATT
>CAOKPF010000040.1 GCA_948470565.1 uncultured Clostridium sp. | reverse complement strand
CGGATAATGCAGGAAATATAAAAGAAACAAAGTCAGGAGCAATAACTGTAACAGAAAAACCAAGTACACCAACAATATCAATAAGTCCAACAGGATATACAAAAGGAGATGTAACAGTAACAATAACATATCCAGGAAGTCCATACACTAAAGAATATAGTACAGATGGAAGTACATGGAAAACATATAGTAGTGCATTCACAGTAAGTAGTAATCAGACAGTATATGCAAGATCAAAAAGTAGCAATGGAACAGTATCAGATACAGCACAAAAGGTAATAGACAAAATAGATAAACTAGCACCAAATGCAACGATAAATCTAACATCAACTAATGTATCAATACCAAGTGGTGGCTCAGGAACAATATCAGCAAAAGTAACACTTAGTGATTCAACAGGAAGTGGAGTAAATACATCAGAATGTAAGTATTTTTGGGGTACTAGTAGTGCACAAGAATTTTATGTTTCAACATATGGTACAAAATTTACTAGTAATAGTCAAACAGTATCATATAATTCACCATCTGCAGGAACATATTATTTATATGTACTAACAACAGATAATTTAGGAAATACAAAAGTTACAATATCAGATAAAGTAACAGTAACTAAACCATCAGAACCAGCACAACCAACTGTATCATTCTCAACTGGTAGTGGAAGTATATCAAATGGACAATTAAGATTTAGCTATGATATGAGTGGAGGCTCAAGTGGATATATTAGAATTGCAAGTGGATCATATTCATATTGTTCATATTATGGAGGATCTAGTGGATATACAGGTAATTATGGTTGTGAGTGGGGTACAACTGGAGCTAGTTGGCAAATATCAAATTATTCATATGATTCAACAGGTTGGCAAAGTATAAGTGGTACAAGTGGAACAGTAGCTATAACCTTACCATCTAGAACACAAACTAGTAGTAATACAGCACCATCTTCAACATATTCTAGTGGTTGGTCAAGATATAGTTTTAGAGTAGAAGTAACTATAAATGGAGTTACAACATCAGCATATGTAACTGTTAATGATTAATAATAGCTTTAATAGCTAAAATAAAACTAGAAGATGGCTTAATGCCATCTTTTAGTTAAATATAAAGTACATATAATAAGAGTAATGAATTATTTTTTAATGAATGTTTAGTATAAATATTAATATATTATATTTTGCAGTAAGAAAAAATAAATCATTGATAATGAAATAAGAGTATGATTAATATATAGAGATTTATTAATAATAGGAATAATAAAATAGATTATAAGTGAAGCTTATTAAGGTTTATGCTTGTTACAAAGCCTAGGTTTACTGTGGAATAATAAAATATATATTAAGATTTTTTGTATAGTAACAGTGGTAATAAGATTAAAAGAGTACTATTAATAAATTTATAAAAATATTAATGGTATTTAATATATGTTTATGTAGTTTTATAGAACTTTCTTAAAGTGTTATTATAGGATATTTTTATTTTGGATGCTAGTATTAGTAATATGTAATTATGTTTTGTTTATAGCTATAATGAAATTTATAGAATAATATAGACAAAGTAGTAGGAATTATACGTAACTATGATGAGTATAGAAAATAAAAATTAAAAATCTATTATATAGTAATATTGAATTGACATTAATACAAGATAATGAATTATATAAAAGTATATTAAATTATTTTTCTAAATTTTAAAAATCACTTATAAATTTTATTTTTGACTTTGTTACACTAAAACATCATTCACTTAAGTTATTTATATAGGTATCCAATTTTTTACTCAGTATAAAGCTGTATGAATAGAAATAAATATATATTCAATGCATTATTAATAGTATCAATAGAGAAATTTATTCATTTTATTATATGAAAAAAGCAATAGTAGATAAGAATAAGGAGGTAAATTTTAAAACTTTTAAATTTAAAATACTATTTTTTATGACTGTTATTTTAACACAATCAAATTAAATTTTTTTAATTATTGATTTAATTATTGATTTAATTGTTGATTTTATTATAAATTTAATATAAAATTATAATAAATATAAAACTTTAATATGCTATGTTAAAAAATAATTTCAATATTGGAGAAAATTCAAAATTAGCTGTTTTTTTACAGTATAAACATTTTACTTTTTCAAAGATGTTTGAGTAATAATGTGAGATTTGTTCTGAAATTGACTTTTATATTAAGGTGAAAATTTTAGATAATGGATTGGAATTTAAAATTAAATAATAATCATAGTAGTGTAAAGTTGGTAAATATTAAAGATAAAATTTCTAAAGTATTAGATAAATGCCTATTGGTTATAGTATGTTGGTTGGTGGCATGCTAGTATTTTTAGAAGAAAAGGCAGTTGATTAAAGGAATGAGAAAAAATGACAGATAAAAAAAAGGATAAAATATTTTTTTGGGGAATATTTATTACATATATTGTGATCTCTTATTTTTCAGTAAGAACGCATGAATTATGGGGAGATGAATTACAAGCATGGTTAATAGCTAGAGATTTGCCAATAATAGGGATAATAAAACAGATGGCAAAAGAAGGACATTCATGTATGTGGCACTTAATACTTATGCCGTTTGCAAAACTTGGATTTAGTTGTGAAATAATGAAATATATATCATGGAGTTTTTGTATAGTAACAGTAGCGATAATATTAAAGAAAGCACCATTTAATAAATTTTTGAAAGTATTATTAGTATTTAGTACAGGCTTTATGTATTTTTATAGTGCACATTCAAGATGTTATAGTATGATACCGTTACTTTTAGCACTTATTGCAGTAATATATAAAAATAGACATGAAAAACCATATAAGTATAATATACTATTGTTTTTACTAGCCAATACTCATGTTGTAATGCTACCACCAGTATTTTTATTATTAGTATTTTATATAATAGAAGGATTAAGAAATAAAAAATATGAAAAAAAGAAAGTAATATTTTCTAGTATAATAGGAATGTTGGGAATATTAATATTTATTTTACAAGCATTACAAATGTATTTTTCAACAACATTTGTAATGGAATTTAGTAGATATAAGGGAGATAATAATCTATATACAATATTTATGGATATGATGTCACTAATAAAACAAATAAAGTTTCAGTTAGTTGGTAGTGCAATTGTACCATATTGGAAATTTGCAGTTATAGATATTGCAGTAATACTTGCAACACTATCAATAATAGGAAATAAGAAACAATCAGTAATATTTTGGAGCCAATTGTTATTTTGTATTTTATTGGAAACCTTAAAATGGTTTTCAAATGTATACAGAGTAGTATTAATAATATATACAATGACGTTTTGGTTATGGAACTACAATGAAGATGAAAAAAATACAAAAAACAAGGATATATATAGAAAAATGTTAGGTATAAGCTTAGTAATATTGCTACTAATAACAGTACCTCAGTATGTATCATTGATGGTAGAAGATTACAGTAAAAGTTATTCAGCAAGTAAAGATACAGCAGAATATATAAAAGAAAATATAAACAATGGAGCAGTATTTTTGTGTAGACATGAAGATATGATAAATGCAGTAATAGGGTATTTAAAAAAAGATGAATATTTATTTTATTGTATAGATGATAAGAATTATTTTACATATGTATCAGATTATGATAATTTGATGAGTGGAGTAAGAAGTATAAGTAGTACTACTATAGAAGAAATTATAAGAGGCTTCATAAATGAAGGAAAAAGCGATATATATTTTATAGAAAGAAGTAGTGAAATAAAAATATCTTATGCAGCAGATAACTTAGAAGTAATATATGAAGGAAAATGTATTAAAAATGTAAATGCTTCAGGAGAGGAATATACAATATATAAAGTAGATATATGTAAATATACTTAGGAGAAAAAATGAGAAAAATAAAAGAGTGGATAGATAATAATGAAACTATTTTTAATATAATAGTATTGTTGATATTTGTATTAGGGACAGGCTATATAGCATTACATCATGAGAGTTGGAGTGACGAAGCACAAGCCTGGCTAATTTCAAGAGATTTATCATTAGTGGACATATTTAAAGAGATGAAATATGAGGGACATTCAATGTTATGGAATTTAGTATTAATTCCATTTATAAAATTAGGATTTCCATATGAACATTTTAGTTTGATTAGTTGTTTTATAGTGGATATATCAGTGTATATAATTTTATTTAAAATAAATACAAGTAAATTGCTAAAGGTATTAATAATATTTAGTGAACCATATATATTTTTTTATTCATCAATAGCTAGATGTTATTGTTTAATACCATTATTAATAAGTATACTTATAATGTTAGAGCAAAATAAAGAAAAAAATATATATTTACATGCAATAATACTAGCATTTCTTGCCAATGTACATGCAATAATGATACCAATTGTAATAGTATTGTTAGTAGTAAATTATATACCTTATATAAGAGAATATAAAATTAGAAAAGATAAAAATAGTTTAAAAAAATACACAATATCATTTTTTATAGTATTGTTAGGTATGATAATATTTGCTATACAAGTAATTGATATGAAAAGTATGATAATAATAGAAAAGTTGGAGTATGACATAAATTTTAAATTTGTTTTATATATGATTTTAGATACATTAAAAAATATATGTTTTTATAATTTACCTGCTATTATTAGTATAATATTTTTTATAATTTTAGGATTATCAACAATTATTGTGTCAAAATATTATAAAAAGCAAGCATTAATTTTTTGGATAGCATTAATAAGTATATTAATGGTAAACTCCAAAATAAATTTATGTAGTAATGTACAAAGATCACAATTTATAATTATATTATTATTTTACTTAGCTGTAGATATTTATAAAAATAGAAAAGAAAATATACCAAAATATATAAATATAATTGCGTTAAGTATATATATAGTAGTATGTATAAGCTCAACTATTGATACAATACCAACTATAAAGAATGAAATAAAAGAAAATTATTCATCAGCAAAAGAGACGATGGAATACATAAATAGTAATTATGAAGATGGATATAGTATATGTTGTTTTTCAAGCTTTTTTATATCAACATCACTTATACCATATGCTAAAAATGAATATAAATTTTATGATTTAATAAATGAAAGAGAATGGACATATTATCATTGGGATAAAAGTACAGAGGAATATTCTAGAATAAATATGGAAAAGGTAGTAGAAAGTTTAGGCAAAAAAATAGAAGATAATGACAAAATAATATTAACAATATCAAGTGATTTAAATTATTTAAAGAATTTTATAAGAGAAACTTATAATTTGGATTTAAAATATGAGTCTAATAAAATATTCCATACAAAAAATAATTTAGAAGAAGAGTATTATGTATATGAGATAAGTAAATACAATAAAGAGGAATGATAATGAAAAAAATAAAAAAGATATTAACAAAAGAAAACATATTATTTTTAGTATATGTAATAAGCACATTTCTTATATCTATGCATCATGAAAATTGGTTTGATGAAGGACAAGCATGGCAGATAGTAAAATATAATTCATTAACAAGTTTATTTAGTGCATTAAAATATGAAGGTCATCCATGTTTGTGGTATATATTAATAATGCCATTTGCAAAATTAGGATTTCCATATAGAACGATAAATGTAATATGCCTTGTTAGTATGTGGTGTGCAAGCTTTTTACTAATAAAAAATTCAAAATTTAGATTTATTACAAAAATCGCTATATTAGCAACAGTACCATATATATATGTATATCCATCAATAGCACGTTCATATAGTTTAGTACCATTATTTTGTTCAATTTTAGCGATATGTAGAGGAAACAAAAAATATGCATTTATATATTCAATAACACTAGCACTATTTGCTAATTTACATGTATACACATTAGTAATAAGCATAGTATTTGTTTTAGAGTTTTTTGTAAAAGAAATTCTAATGCAAAATGATATACAATTAAAAAGAAAAAATAGAATATATTTTTTTATAATGCTGTTTGGAATAATATTTAGTATACTAACTTTGTATGGAAGTATAGAAAAGTGCAATATAGTATATAGAACTAAATATACTAAAGCAGAGGTTTGGCAAAAAGTAAAAGATTATATTATTGGATGTTTAGTAACATTTACACAAAATAGAAATATATTGTCAGTAATATTAGCAGTAGTATTTATTGTAATGTGTGTTATATTGATAAATTATGATAAATTTGGAATGACAGTTATGCTATCATTTATTGCAATTTCAATATATGCATATATATTTTTAGTATATTGGATACAAATAGAAAAGATTAGTATGTATATAGTAGTAATTGTTTGTCTACTTTGGAATTTAAAAGATAAATATTATGAATCTAATGAAAAAATAATACTTAAGAAAAATGGAATTATAATTGATCTAATAATAATTATAATAAGTATTTGTACATTAAAATATGGATATGGAAAGTTAACATCAGATATAAAATTAAAATATTGTGTTTCTGAAGAAATAGCAGAGTTTATAAAGGAAAATATAGATAATCAATCAATAATAATATCAGGAATGTTAGATGCGAGTGTACAGGCGTATTTAGGAGAAAATGAATATAATTTTGTTAGATGGAATACTTGGAAACAGGGAAGATATAGTGTATGGACAAAAGAGGAGCAAGACTATGGAGACGTAGAAAAGGTAATAGAAAAATGTTATGAATATAGTACTAGTGGAAAAAAAGTATATTTGTTAGTAAGCGTAGATCCATTTATAGATATAGAAAAAAAGATTTTTAATCAGATACAAGAAATAAAGAACTTTGATTTAATATATATAAATGGAATTTCAATGGAATATAAACAATATTTTATATTTGAATTTAATAATTAAAAATTAATATAGGAGGATAGAAGAACAAAAATAAAAAGTAATGAAAATAAAGAATAATATAATAAAAAATATCTCAATAATATATGCACTTTTACCAGTTATTATATTTATGTTAGGCTGGTTAAAGTTATACATATCAATTCCAATAGTCATATCAAGTTTAATTGTATTGTATAAATATATGTTAAGTAATAAAGATGATAATAGCTATATACAATATTCGAAAAAAACGGTAATTATTATAATTGTAATTGCTATTGTATGGGTATTTTTTAGTGGAATTGGTAAACTATTTTATCAGTCAACAATGTATGCAGATAATATAATAAGGGATTCGATATACAAGGATTTGATATTTAATAAGTGGCCAATTGTATATGATGGTAATTTATATTTGTGCTATTATATAGGTCATTGGTTAGTGCCTGCATTTATAAGTAAAATACTAAACTATATAATATTGGATCAAGTAATAGTATATGCAATAGGAAATGTAATGTTATATATTTGGAGTGTTATAGGAATAATATTGTTATTTATATGGATATGTAAAATAATAAGTGCATTCACCATAAAAAAAGTAATAACGACGTTAATAATGTTTGTATTTTTTTCAGGATTAGATGTAATTGGATATATAGTTATCCAAAAATATGTTGAACTAAATTGTTTTGAATTTGGATATGATTGGTGGTGCAACTGGGGACTTCAGTATTCATCATTTAATTCCTTGCTTTTTTGGGTATATAATCAAATGATAACACCAATGATAATTATATCCTTAGTAATATGTGAGGAAAATTATAATAACAGAATATTTTTAATAGTAATAGGCATGCTATTTGGACCACTGCCAATATTAGGATTAATTTTGTGGATAATTACAAAAGATATAATAAAAATAATAAAGAGTAAATCAATAGTAATTTTAAAAGATTACATAAGTATACAAAATATATTATCACTAATTTTTATATTGCCAGTATTTGTATTGTACTATTTGTCTAATGCAAGAGTAGATAGTAATTTGATAATTAGTACAAGTCTAAAAATACCAGAAAATTATATAATATTTGTGATAATAGAATTTTTAGTATATTTAGTTTTAATTTTTAATAGTAAGGATAAAGAAGATATTATAATAATAGCAATACATTTATTAATAATACCAATAATAGGAAATGTAGATTTTATAATGAGAGTATCAATACCATTTATATATTTCATGTGGATAAAGATTATGAAAAATATATATACAAATAACATAAATAAGTACAAAAAAGTTATACTTTGTGTTTTATTGTGTATAGCAGCATTAAATCCGATGGCAGATATGTATAGGGTAATAAGAGAAGCATATTTTATTGGAACTATAAGTTCCAAAATAGAAGAAGTAGATATTACAAAGTTAGACATATATTATGTAAAAAGTTATACTTCTGATGGAAATTCAGTATTTTTTAAGTATTTAGCTAAGAAAAAATAAAATAGTTAGGAGAATTAAATATATGACAATAAGGAAAAGGATATATTTTATATTTAATATTATATTTATCATTATATTTGCAATTATAATATTAGGAACAATATTTGATAATCAAAGTCAAATAGGGAGTACAAAAACAGTCCCATTATTAATAAGTTCTATATTAGTAGGTATACTTGTATTGAGTATATATTTTTTGTTTGTAAAAAGGACAATATTAAAAAATGGTGAAGTTGAAGAAAAAAATATAAATAAAAAAAAGAAATAATAATATTTGTAATAATAATGTTAATAATTATTATATTTGAATGTATATGTGGAGTATTACTTAGAACTTCTGTAGGTATGATGGATTTGAAATATATGATTAAAATGGCATATAATATTGCACATGAAATGGAAGTTCCACAATATAGTATTGATTATTATATAAGATATCCAAATAATGATTTTACAATATATGTATTAATATATGTCTATAAAATTTTTGGTATATTTGGAATAGAGGGTATGATAGTACCAGGAATAATATTAAATATATTAATGATTACACTATCTATTATAGTATTTTATTTTGTAATAAGAAAACTTTATGGAAATAAAGTTGCACTTACGCTACTAGGAATTATCCCAATACTTACACCTATTTTTACATATATACCTGTATTTTATACAGATACACTATCAATGTTTTTTGTTGTAATGTGCTATTATCTGTATTTAATATACAAAGATAAAAATAATACCAAAAGTAAAATTATGTATATTATAATGATAAGTATAATAGCTATAATAGCTATAATAGGAATAAAGATAAAACCAACAGTAGCAATTATAGTTATATCTATATATATAGATATGCTATTAAATAACAAAAAATTTATATCAAGTCTAAAGTTTATTATAATATCAATTACTGTAATATTTATAGGTAATATGTTAATGAATAGTATCATGAATAATAGTGGATATTTTAATGTAGATGTTTCTAAAAAACATCTACCATATACCCATTGGATATTTATGGGATTATCAAAACAATACAAATCTATGAATGATCCAATTTATGGAGTATGGTGTCCAGACGATGTTATATATACTATGGATGCAAAAGTAATAACTTATAATGATGGAGTTAGTAATATAGAACCAAGTAAATTAAAATATGAGGAAATGAATGAAAGATGTTGTAAAGGTATAAAAGAAAGATTACAAAAAATGGGAATAAAGGGTACGCTTGAGTTTGAATATAAGAAGTTAATACAAACGTGGGGAGATGGAACATATTTTGCTCCAATAAAGATTACAGAATATGCAGTAATAAAAAATAGTATTCTTGGAGATTTTTTTCATTATGATGGAAAAAATTTTAAAATATATTATTATTTTTCACATGGTGTACAAGTTATAATGCTATTTAATATATTAATTTCTACTATATTAAATATAAAAAAAGAAAATAATACCAATGTATTAAGAATAGCAATATTTGGATTAATAATACTATTAGAAGTATGGGAGACAAGAAGTCGTTATGTATTAAATTATATACTTATTATGTTTATTTTAGGAATTCCAGCAATTGAATATATTAGTACGAAATTTATATGTATAATTAATAAAATGTTTTGTAATAAGAATTCAGACTATTAATGTAATTTTGAAAGGGATAGATAAAATGGAAAATAAATATGAAATATTTATAAAAATAGGTATAAAAATTATTATACGATTAGTGATATGTATAATGATATTAATAATAGTATGTATAATATTAAATTATATGGTTATTAAAAATAAAGGCTCAGTATATTATAATGATGAGTTAGATTTTATAGATAATTTAAATAAAATTGTAAATAGTTCAAATATAGAAAAATTGAAGACGGAATTTTGGGATTATGATAGCGATGATTATACAATAAAAATAGCTGATGAAAAAGTAAATACTAAAGAAAATAAAAAAAGGATATTAGTAGTAGGAGATTCATTTGTATGGGGATATTCACAAGATAATTTAAATAGTTTATGGTGGAGACAATTAGAATATATATTAAAGAAAAATGGATATGAAAATGTAGAAATAATAGCAGCAGGAATGAATGGATTTAGTATAGTGGATGAAACAGAGAAAATAATATTGGATGAAGAATATATGAAAAAAATAGATCCTGATTTAGTAATAATAGGATTTGTATCAAATGATTGGGAAATAAATGATAAGGAAGATGAATACTATAAAAATGGAATAGAGGAATTTGATGATGAAGAAAGAGAAAAATATATAGAAAGTCACTTTAATAATAAAATATTAAATATATTAAAAGAAAAATTTAATGGATTATACAAATTAGTATTGGAGCAATTAATGGAAAAAGAATATTCAAAAGAAGAATTTAAAAAAAAATATGGATATAGTAATAAACAAAAAGAAATCTTGTATAATACAGAAGAGTATTTAAAAAGGATAGAAAAAAGAGCAATAATTCCACTTTCTAATTTAAAAATACCAGTACTTGTAACTAACCTCCATTATGAAAGTAAAGCCGGAGGTTGCAATATAGGATTTAAAGATAAATTATTTGATTTATTGAAAAAACATGGAATAGAAAACTATGATTTGGAAAATCTATATAAAAAAGAATTTAAGAATACAGAATATAGGGAATTAATGGTAAATATAGCAGATTATCATCCAGGTGTAAGATTAATGAATTTTTATGCAAAAAACGTATATAAGTATTTAACAGAAAATCATAGCGATATTTTAGGTAAAAAGAAAAATAAGGAAAGTACAAGTCTTAGTGAATTTGAAATAAATGACTATCAACCATCTAATGTAAATTTAAGAAAAATAGAAGATAAAGAATATACATTATACTTTCCACGAGATTATACAAAATTGCTTCAATATTATGATACAAAATGGTCATATATAAAATTAAATTTAAGATATCCAGTAAATATAGAAAAAATAGAATTAAAAGTAGATAGTTGTAATATTATAAGTGTAAAGGTAAATGTATATGATGAAGAGCTAGGATATGAAGCAGAAGATGATATAGAATTGGATATAGAAAGTATGGAAGAAAATAAAAGAGTATACGATGTAAAAACAGATAAAAAAATAACATCAATAAAAATAAGTGCAGATAGTTTAAAAGAACAAAATTGTCCAATATTGCTTAAAGTGAAATAAAGAACATATATGAAAATAAGGGTGAGAAAAATGAAAGATATATTAATACTAGGAATATCATGTTATTACCATGACGCGGCGGCTTGTATAGTAAAAAATGGAGAGATAATAGCAGCTTCAAGTGAAGAAAGATTTACAAGAATAAAAGGTGATAGTAGTTTTCCACATAATGCAATAAATTTTTGTTTAAATGAGGTAGGAAAAAGTATAAAAGAAGTAGATTATATAGTATATTATGAAGATAATATACAAAAATTTTCAAGAATAGTAATGGAAGCACATATGAATGTACCTAAGGGAATATTAAGTTATATATATGGAATGCCTAAATGGATAAATGAAAAAATATGGATAGAAAGTAAAATAAAAGAGGAATTAGGAATAAAACAAAAAAAACAAATAGAAATAATAGAACACCATATGTCACATGCAAGTAGTGCATTTTATCCATCTCCATTTGAAAAAGCCGCAATATTAACAATTGATGGAGTGGGAGAATGGACAACAACATCATATGGAGTAGGGGATGGGAATAAAATAAGAATAGAAAAGGAAATAAAATATCCAGATTCAATAGGATTATTATATTCAGCATTTACATATTATACAGGATTTAAAATAAATAGTGGAGAGTACAAATTAATGGGACTAGCACCATATGGGACACCAAGATATGTTGATGTAATAAAAGAAAAACTAGTAAAAATATATGATGATGGTTCAGTAAAGTTAAATCAAGAATATTTTAATTACCGAAAAGGTCTAAAAATGACAAATAAAAAATTTAATGAATTATTCGGAGGAAGGGAAAGAAAAGCAGAAAGTAAAATAACACAAAGAGAAATGGATATAGCAGCAAGTATACAAGAGGTATTAAATGAGATAATATTAAAATTAGCTAATCATGTATATGAAGAAACGGGTATGACAAATTTAGTAATGGCAGGAGGAGTAGCATTAAATATAGCAAGTATAGGATATATTAAAAGAAACAGTAAATTTGAAAATATATGGGTACAACCAGCTAGTTCAGATGCAGGTGGAGCATTAGGTGCAGCACTTAATATATGGTATGAAAAATTAGGAAATAATAGAATAGTAGATGGAAAAGATAAAATGAGGGGAGCATTTTTAGGAATAAAAATAGAAGAAAAAGATGAAAATATAGATAAAGAAATAGAAAAAAATGGCGGAATATATCATTATTTAGATGAAAATGAATTAATAGAAAAAATATCAAGTCAAATAGAAAAGGGAAGGGTAATAGGAATAGCAAGAGGTAGAGCTGAATTTGGACCAAGGGCATTAGGAAATAGATCAATACTAGCAGATGCAAGAGATAAAGAAATGCAAAAGAGATTAAATATTAAAATAAAGAAAAGAGAAAGTTTTAGACCATTTGCTCCAATGGTACTAAAAGAAGATGCAAAAAAATATTTTGAAATAGATGAGGAATCACCATATATGTTATCAACATATATGGTAAAAGAAGAAATAAGGAAAGAACATAATAAAGAAAAAAATGGACTAGAATTGTTAAATGAAAAAAGATCAGATATACCAGCAGTAACACATATAGACTATTCAGCAAGGGTACAAACAATAGATAAAGAAAAAAATGAATTTATATATAAAGTAATAAATAGGTTTAAAGATAAGACAGGCTGTAGTGTAGTAATAAATACATCATTTAATGTAAGAGGAGAACCAATAGTAAATACAGAAATAGAAGCATATAAATGTTTCATGGAAACAGAAATGGATAGTGTAATAATAGGAAATAGGTATTTTGAAAAAGAAGAGCAAGACATAGAAAAATATAAAAGAAATAATAAAAAAAGGAAAAAATATACTCCCGACTGATGAGTAATATATTTGAATCTGTGTGAAAACATAAAAATTAAGTTATTACTACATTTCACTAACAAATTTTATATTTTGTTATACTTTTCACGCGGATTCAGGATATATATAATATTATGAAAACTAATATAATTCATAAATAAGTAAAAGAAAAATATGTCTAGATATAAAAATAGTATATTTTTAAATTATCATAAAGAATATAATAATTTTGATATATAGAAGTAATTATAAAATTATTTCTATAATTTAGTAAATTGCAATTTTTAATATTTATAAGAGTAGTATTGAAAATAAAAGAGTATTATTTAATTATATGCTTTTATGCTTATTTGAAATTTTAACAGTTGAATATATAAGCATGAAAAAGTATATAATAAAAAAGTGTTTCATAATTGTAGATTTGCATATAAAAAGGTATAAAATATGAAATACTGATATAAATTTGAAAGGTACAAGTTATAATGAAAATAAATGGCAAAAAATTTATAAAAATCGGTATAAAAGTTATTATAAGATTAGTAGTATGTATTAGTATAATTATATTAATATTATTAATTATAAATTTTATTATTAGTGAAGTATTAAAAAAAGATGTAAAAAAAAGTGAAATATATAAATTTTATTATAATATAAATAGAAGAATAAATAATTCAATTTCAGAAAAGTTAAATTTAGGACTTTGGGATTATGATAGGGAAGATTACACAATAAAAATAGGAACTCAAGAAATAAAAGAAAAAGGAGAAAAAAAGAGAATATTAGTAGTAGGAGACTCATTTGTATGGGGATATTCGCAAGACAACTTAAATAATTTATGGTGGAAACAATTAGAATATATATTTAAAAAGAATGGATATGAAAATATAGAAGTTATAGCAGCAGGAATGAATGGATTTAGTATAGTAGATGAAACAGAGAAAATATTACAAAATGAAGAATATATAGAAAAAATCTCTCCAGATTTAGTAATAGTGGGATTTGTTTCAAATGATTGGGAAATAAATGATGAAAAGGATGCATATTATAAAAATGGAATAAAGGAATTTTACGGCACACAAGAAAATGAATATATTGAAAGTCATTTTAATAATAAAATAATAAGTATATTAAGGGAAAAATTTAATGCAATATATGAAGTGATAATAGAATTATTAATGAAAAAGGAGTATGCAAAACAAAAATTCAAAGAAGAGTATGGATATAGTTATGAGCAAATGAAAATTTTGTATGCTTCAGAAGAATATACTAAAAGAATTATAGAAAGAGGAATACTGCCAATTTCGAATTACAAAATACCAATATTTATAACAAACTTGCATTATAATAGTAAAGCAGGAAATAGTAATATAGAATTTAAGGATAAAATATTTAAATTATTAGATGAATATGGAATAGAAAATTATGACTTGGAAGAGATGTATAATGAAGAATTTAAAAATAACAAATATGAGGAACTAATGGTAAATATAGCAGATTATCACCCAGGTGCAAGATTAATGAGTTTTTATGCTCAAAACATATATAAATATATTGAGGAAAATCATAAAGATATTTTAGGAAAGAAGGAGTATACAAGCTTTGATGAATTAGAAATAAATGATTACTTGCCATATAATATAAATTTGAAAAAAATAGATGATAAAGAATATACACTATGTTTTCCACGTTATTATGAAAAATTATTACAAAATTATAATACAAAAGAGTCATATATAAAATTAAATTTAAAATATCCAGTAAATATAGAAAAAATAGAATTAGAAGTAGAAAGCTGTAATATTACAAGTGTTAAAGTAGATGTGTATGATGAAGAGAAGGGATATGAGGCAGAGTATGACATAGAATTGAATATAGAAAGCATTGAAGAAAATAAAAGAGCATATAGTGTAAATACAAACAGAAAGGTTACATCAATAAAAATAAGTGCAGACAGTTTAAAAGAACAAAATTGTCCAATATTACTTAGAATTAAATAAAAATCACATATGAAAATAAAAAAAGGAAAGTTTTTAGATTATTTTTACCAGTTTACTAAAGAAAAAAAAATATTTTTATATAATAGGAAAGTCATATGAAATTTAAAAAAATTAACATAAAAATATAAAATAACCTGAATCTGTGTGAAAAGTATAACAAAAATATAAAATTTGTTAGTGAAATGTAGTAATAACTTAATTTTTGTACTCTCACCCAATTGGTGAAAAAGATAAATTTAATATAAGCTTACATTTCACTGGTCTTATTGGTATCTTAAATAATGTTTTCACACGGATTTAGGAAATAAGAAGTACAATATATTTTTTAAGAAAAGATATATATGAACATATATATGAAAAAAGTGTCGAAAAATGCGATGAGAACTATAAAAAATGATGAAAAAAGTCTTGCCAAATAAAATAGTATAATGTTGAAAAGTGAAAAGGAAGGTAAGAATTAGTTTTAAATATGTTGTACAGGATGTTAATGAAAAAAATAAAATAATAGAAGATTTAATGTGGCATGGAGTTAGAGTATATAATACTTTATTACATGAATTAAGAGAAGTAAGAAGAAAAATAGATAAAGAAAAAAGTATAAATATGATAAAAACAGAAATATATAAAGAGTATAGAGAAAATAACTGGCATAGTGAGTATTTACATTCACATACATTATAACAAGTAATAATAAATGTTATACAAAACTATAAAAGCTATTTAAAATCAAAAGAAGAGTATCAAAAAGATAAAACAAAATTTAAAGGAGAGCCAGGGGAACCTAGTTATAAAGGAAAAATAATAATGAAATAATATTACCAAATATGCTATAAGAATTGAAAAAAATAGTGTAAGGTTATCGTTATCAAAGAAAATGTAAAAAGAAAAAGGAGTCGAGAGTTTAAATTTTTCAATACCTAGTAAATTGAAAAAGCTGGTAGACATGGATAAAATAAAGATGATAAAGATAACCAAAAGAGGTGAGAAAATAGTATTAAATATAGTATATGAAAAGAATGAAAGAAAAATAAGAGAAGAATGGAACATAATGGCAATAGGTTTTGGACTAAATATATACAAAATGAGATAAGAAGACTACGACAAATAAATAAATTATAAAAAGAAAATAGAAAAAAAGATAGGGTACCAAATACGAAAAGAATAAAAAGTTATATGAATATAGAAGAAACTATATGGGAACATATATGTACAAAGTATCAAAAATGGTAATAGAGTATGCGAAGGAAAATAAATGTAGTGAAATAGTAATAGGAGATATAAAAAATATAAAGCAGGGAATGGACAATAATACAAGTTTTGTACAAATACCAATACAAAGTTTAGTAAATAAAATAGAATATAAAGCAAAGCTAGAAGGAATAAGAATAAGTGCAGATATAAATGTAAATTTAAATATATTAGGAAAATATATGAAAAAGAGTAAACCAAACTTAGAAATAGTGATGGATAATGGACGAGAACAACGTCCTTTAAAGAAAAGTGTTGCCTAAGAGTGGGTGGAAATTTAAATACGATATCTTTAAAAATATCCCAAACTATTTATAGTTTGGGGAGTAACAAATTTATTTGTTGCTTTTGTTCTAAAGAAGAATAAGACATAGAGAAATAATAAAAAAGGAGAGATATAGTCTTGATTGATGGGTATATAAAAGAAGTAAACAAAAGAAAAAGTAGACAAGAAAAAAAGGAAATATATATATTTGGATATGGATTTGGAACAATAACAGTTTTAGTTTTTATGGCAAAATACTTGTTAAATAATAAAAACTTATCATGGGATAAATATTATATAGGAGGAATAGTAGTAGGAGTGATTATACTATTATGCACAATAGTATATCCAGAAAGCTTAAAAAGAGTGAAGAATATAGTAGGGAAGATAATAAATGGAGTAGTATATATAGTATATGTGACTTTACTAGTAGTTATATATTGTTTATGTATATTTCCAATAGGAGTGATAATGCAAATGAGAAATAACAAAAAAAATAAGTATGAACAAATAAATAGCACATTTGTAGAAAAAGAAAAAAGTGGAAATAAAGGTGTAAAAACAAATAAGAATAGAATATATCAGATAAGTAGTATAATACAATATTTTATGAGAAAAGAATATATAATAATACTTCCTACATTAGTATTAATAATAATAATTGGAATAGTATTTGCATTTTTGCAGTCAAGTATAGTAGCTCCATTTATATATACATTGTTTTAAAATAAAAAAATATTAATACTAATAGTTAAGTAAAGCTGCTATTAGTATTTGTGATGTTTAAAAGTAAATAGATATACAATTTAATTATTATTAGAAAAATAAGTTAATCAAAATATAAGAAGATATTTGTATTTATGTTTGGTAGAGTAAGATTTAATAGAAATAATAAATATGTTTAATAATAGTATATATACTAGAGCAAGCTATTTGGACTAAAGATATGCTTCTTACAAAGAGCTAATTATTATAAGTTATCCAAAATTGTTACAAAACTTTTGGAACTTATTTATATAATAGGAAAGTTATATTAAGGAATAAAATAAATTTACGTAATATAAAATAAAAAAGATATACCAATATGCTGGAATAAGAAAAAATTAATTTATGAAAGGTGTGATGATGCGAAATAATGATTATTACTTGTGAATTAGGAAAGTCATAGTGGTGGGCATTAATTTTTGAAAATATGATATTATCATATCTTATATTTGTAAATAATAGTAAAAAAATTGTCATGATGGTATAAGAAATAGATGATAAAAATGAAGTAGAAAGTAATGTCGAGTAATGTTTTTGTATAAATGTGGAAAATCGCGATGGATAACGGGAGAGAACAACGCACATTAAAGAAAGAGTTGCCTAAAATAGGGTGGAAACTTAAATACAACTTCTTTAAAAAGAATCCAAACTATTTATAGTTTGGGTAATAACAAATTTATTTGTTACCCTTGTTCTAGAATTATATTATCTAATCTAAACGACTTTGCAATATTGTAATAGTCATTATATGTTATATATAATATGTTAATTAATACCTGCAATATATAAGATTAAAATTATTATATTGTATAAAAAATTTTTCTAATTATGATTTCTTTGAACTTATGAAATACATGTAATTATACAAAAATAAAATTTTATGTATTGCTAATATTATATCTAAATGTTATAATCTCATTTTAAACACTTTTAAAAGAGTAAAAATCCCCTATGCCTTG
>CAOKPF010000039.1 GCA_948470565.1 uncultured Clostridium sp. | reverse complement strand
GTAATAATATGTTTAAATGTTTGATTAATGAAAAACAATTACTTGATGTTATAGAGTTTGCCAAAAATAAATATGTATAGAAAAAACATCAAGTAATGGTACGTCTTAATGTTATAAAATTATGGTTAAGTTATCAAGATATTTTGGTTGATAATACTGAAAACACTCAAAATAATATTACAAAAATATTTCATTTTTGGAGTTTTTCATGAATTTTCCCTGTAAATAATTGCTCAAATATTGACTTTTCAATAAAATTTGTGTACAATTGGAAATAACATATATATAGTTATTTTTACTAATGTAAAATATAAAAGAAAATTAGGTTAGAGGAGAGGTGAAAAAATGTTATTTAAAATATAGTCTGTTACTTGTAAATAAGTTTTTGTCTAAGATAGGAGTGTTTTTATGAAGCAAAAAATAATGAATATTATTGATTTATATTTAAGGGAATATCCAGATGAAGTGGAACGTTTGAAAGTATTTATGGAATACTTAAAAAATAGTAGTAATAGTGAAATATCAGATTGGAATAACTTTAATGGACATATCGTAGCTGGTGGTTTTATATATTCTAAGAGTGAGCAAAAATTTTTGCTTTTATACCACAAAGATTTAAAAATGTATTTATACCCAGGTGGGCATGTTGACTCTACTGATGAAGATCCACTTTTTGCTGTAAAAAGGGAAATTAAGGAAGAAACAGGTCTTGATAGATTCAATATAGTTAGATGGACTGATAATGAATTAGTACCTTTTGATTTAGATATTCAAACTACAAAGTATAATGAAAGACTTAACTTACCAGCGCATTATCATTTTGATTTTAGATATATATTTGTAGTTGATAAAATTACTCATATAGAAATTGATGAAACAGAGAGTAGAGATTATAGATGGGTTGGTATGGAAGAACTAAAAAAATGTAGGTTTTCAAATAGAGCACCATATACTCTAATTAGTAAAATTGAAAAGATTTTGAAGTTATAAATAAAATTTTTATAATATAAAAAAATATAATTTATGAAAATAGATGCTATATTTAATAAGCGTCTATTTTTTTCTAAATTTAATTTTGTAAATTATCAATGTATAAACCTTATTTTCAAAATTAAAGTGTTGAAAAAATTACATAAATGTAGTAAAATATATGTAATTTAGGATAATAGGAGATTAGTAAAAAGGTATGGAAGTAAAGATGAATATAAATAATGTTGAAGAATTTAATTTTTTATACGATGCTGTTGGTTGGGGACATTATGAAGAAAGTATAGCGAAAAAAGCACTTGATAATACAATATATTCGGTTTCAATATATAATGAAGGAAAAATAATAGGATATGGTAGAATTATTGGAGATGGAGTTTGTTTTTTACATATTCATGATGTAATTGTAATACCAGAATATCAAGGTAAAAAAGTTGGAACGTTAATAATGAATAAATTACTTGAAAAAGTAGATACTATAAAGACTGAAAATCCTAATGTTAGAGTATATTTGGGAGCCTCAATTGGTAAAGAAGAATTTTATAAAAAGTTTGGTTTTATTGAAAGATTAAATGCAGGGCTTGGAAATGGAATGATATTAAATGGTAAATAAGATATGTAAGAATAAGTTTATAGTGAGTGTAATAATAGGTCTTACTTTTGTAATAATAGTCTCTGTTTTATTTCTGTATAATAAAAATAATAATGAAATTCCACAAGATTATATAGCAGTTTTTAATGGTGGAGGCGGTGAAATAGGATTTCAAACTTATATTTATAAAATTGATAATGGAAAAGCAAATTATGGCTTTAAGTATATAAACACTCGCTGGCATACAGTATCTTGGGGGAGTAAAGAAAGTTATTATGAGATAACTGGTAGAGGAAAAATTGCGTGGACTGATGAAGTATTTACTGTTGCTAAGAATAATTATGCATATTCATATGTTGTAGTGCCTAATGATGAAAAAATATATACAATAGAAGAATTTATGTATAGATTTTTAATGGATTAGAAAATAAAATTGAGTAAAATGTAATTTTAAGATAGATAGTTATACTAACTGTAAATATTTGAACGCAGAATTGTGATATTTTTAAATAATAAAGCAGTATGTTGGCAGTGATAGTGCTTGAACAGGTTAGATATATGAGTATATAAATATAGTGAAAAAATGTCGAAATTTGCGGTCGAAAGTTAGAAAAAATAGGGAAATTTTATTTACAACTGAACAAAAGTTTGATATAATTTAGTAAGGGATAAAATCAAGATAAATTAGTTAAAATGGTTCACGTATTTTGTAGTAGAGTTAACTCTATTTTATTACATTATTGTAATTTATAAAGGAGTATAGTAAATTTATGATTATAGAATATGATAGAAAATATGATGAGGATATTAAAGATTTATTAGTGGAATTACAGGAATACATAAAAAGTATAGATATTTTAGGATATAATGTTTTGACAGATGAATATAGAGATAGTTACTTTGATAAGACTTTAAAGGAAATAAATGAGCTTGAAGGAAAAATGCTTTTATATAAAGATGGAAGTAAAATAGTAGGTTTAGTAGTAGGATTAATAAATAATGATATTGAACAAAAATATGATTTTAAGGCTCCAAAAAGAGGGAGAATAACTGAACTGATTGTTTCAAAGACTATACGTTCAAATGGGATAGGTAAAATATTATTAAATTCAATGGAAAATTACTTAAAATCTGTTGGCTGTAAAGATATACTTTTGGCTGTATTTGGGTATAATGATAGAGCTATAAAATTTTATCAGAGAAATGGTTACCATGTGAGAGTAATTGATATGACAAAAGGTATAGAGGGGAATATTTAGGGTTATTTAAAAAATATTTTTCAAATTAGAGAAAAATATAAGTTTTGTGATAAAGGAGATTTGATATGGTTAATAATTTAAAAAATAAGTATGTTTTTTGATGTTGATGGGACATTATCTGTGTATAGATATAAGGATAGATTTATTCAGACGGTTGACCAGAATTTGTATGTCAATCGTTAGAAGATTTACTTTTTAGCGATTTATTTCTAAATTCGAGACCTTTGAAAACTATGCAAAAAGTGATTGATAATGTAGATAGCAATAAAGTATTTATACTTGGTGAAATAACTACAAATAATGAGATTAAGCAAAAATATTTATGGTTAAAAAAGAATTATCCTACTATAAAAAGAGAAATAAGTTCAACTATGTTAAAACCTGAAGTTATAATGCAGTGGTGTAAACATTTTAATATAAATATTAGTTAGGTTACTTTTGTAGATGATAGAATAGATGTATTAAGAAAGCTGAGAATTGGGAATTAAAGCTTATCCCCCAAGTTCATTTATAGAATAATATGTATTTATAATAGTAGAAGATAAAATTATATTAGATTGTAGATATTAAAATTGTTTAGATTTTATGACATGAGTTTAAGGAAAATATATATTGAATAATTATACAGATTTGTTTTTTAGTAAATATCAACAATGATGAATAATTTAATAAAATTATTAGTGTAGATTTACATACTTATAACAGAAGTAGTGTGAATGGTTAAAATACTTTTATTAATTCGCAAAAGAAAAGTATTATAATTTTGGGATTTATGATGAGAATAAACTTGTGATGTAGTAATAGGGATTATTGAATTTTGTAGGTATTTTTTAAAGAATAATTATGGTTAGAAGATATTTATGGAGGAATTTATATTAACACTATAATAGGAAAATACGAATATGATAAAAGTAAAATTTAATAGGAGTTAGAATGAATACATGGAATTTCAAGCTAAAAGAATTTAAAAAAATGGGTTATAAAGTTTTTTTCTATTTATAACTGTACTTTTGGTACAATAGATTATTTTTTTTAAAGAATAAATAATAAAAAATAAGTTGATTTTTTAATTAGCATATACAAAGTAATAGTGAGATTTTGTTACAATACTTAAGTATTTATTATGTTTAAAGTGATATATATTTTTGTATTTTTAGTTTAAAATGATAGTAGGTGATAGTTAATGGAAAAGGGAATGATAATTGCAGGATTTGCAACTTGTGGTAAAAGTGTTC
The DNA here is from genome assembly GCA_948470565.1 of uncultured Clostridium sp. Lineage (GTDB taxonomy): Bacteria > Bacillota > Clostridia > TANB77 > CAG-465 > CAG-465. The sequence continues at coordinate 14,971 of CAOKPF010000039.1, read as the reverse complement.
TTGGAAAAAAATATAGTAATGTAATTGATTTAGAATCAAGTAATTATAAATATAATAATACTGGTTTTGAAAATTTATCTATTGAGGCAAGAAAAGGTAAAAAAAGAGAAATTAATAAAAAATGGCCAGATAATTATTATAAAGCAATTAATGAAGCAATAGAAGTATATGATATAGTTTTAGTTCAATTAAAACCTGAACATTTTGATTATTTTGATAAAAACAATATAAAATATAGTATTGCTTATCCTAATATTAATGATTGGGAAGATGTAAAGAGGAAATGTATAGATAGAGGAAATAATGAAGCCTTTATTAAGAGATTAAAAAGTGTATTTATACCTTATTATGAAGATGTATTAAAAAGGAATTATGACAATTTGTATATTATTGATAAAAATGAAACTTTAGAGAGTGTTTTAAATTCTTCGGGTTTAATTCTTAGAGGTTTGTCTCATGACAAACTAGTGTAAACATTACAAAATTTCACTTGTTATGTAAGCACATCTCTTACGAAGAGAACAAAATATTTTAAGGGTATTTAGATGTTTGTATTGGAAATGTTTATTAGAAAATATTGATGATTTAATAATATATGAAAATAATAGTAAAATTTAAGTAAAGGAGAGGATAATAGATGTCAAACAAAGAAATGATTTTAAGTAATAATGAAATAACTGATGTTAATTATATTTATTTAGATGTAAAAAATAAGATATTAAATGCTCGAAATAAAATGCTTAACAAATAGATAATACTACTGGTATGTAAGTAAAATTACATTAGAATTGCTAAATAGTGCAAATGATTGAGTATGTGGAAAAAAGGTAATAGATGCTTTATCTGTAAAACTAACTAATGAATTTGGGAGTGTTTTTTCTTCTGTCAGTATATAAGAATGAGAAGATTTTATGATAAGAAGTAGTGCTGAAGAATTTATTACTTTTAAAATGCATGAAAAAGATAAGGGAATACAAGTACGTTATGAAAATGAAACATTATGGATGACTCAAAAGGCTATGGCAGAATTATTTGATGTGGAACAGCCTGCTATTGCAAAACATCTTATAAATATATATAATGAAAAAGAATTAGATAAAAATTCAACTTATTCCAAAATGGAATTAGTTCAAAAAGAGGGAAATAGAAGTGTTAAAAGAAATGTTGAATTTTATAATTTAGATGCAATAATCTCTGTTGGATATAGAGTAAATTCAATAAGAGCAACACAATTTAGAAGATGGGCTACCAATATTTTAAAAACATTTACTATTCAGAGATATGTTTTAGATAAAGAAAGAATGAAAAATGGGTCATTCATAGATAAAGATTATTTTGAAAAATTATTAGAAGAAATAAGAGAAATAAGATTATCTGAAAGAAGATTTTATCAAAAAGTTACTGATATATATGCAACAAGTATTGATTACGATCCAAAATCTCCCATATCTATTAATTTTTTTAAGAAAGTATAAAATAAAATTCACTTTGCTGATCAAATCAAACTGCTGCAGAAATAATTTATAAAAGAGTAAACTATGAAAGAGAACATATGGGACTTACTAATTGGAGAAATTTTCCTAATGGTAAGATAACAGAATCCGATGTTATAATTGCCAAGAATTATTTATCTAAAGATGAATTACAAGATTTAGAAGGAATTGTTAGTGCATTTTTGGAAATTGCTGAAAATAGAGCAAGGCGTAAAATTCCCATGACAATGGAGGATTGGGCAACTAGAATAGATAAGTTTTTATTATCTGATGATAGAGATATATTAAAAGATGCTGGTAAAATCTCACATGAAATTGCTTGTGATAAAGCACTTACTGAGTTTGAGAAATATAGAATAAAACAAGATAAATTATATAAATCAGATTTTGATTTATTGATAGAAGAGTGTAGCAAAGATGGTAAAAAATAATGGACGAAGTATATTGAAAAGATGATTATGTTATATAATAATTATAAAACATATGTAACATATAAAAATTAAAGATAAATATGTTATTATATATAGATAAAGTCAAAAAAGGAAGTGATTTGAAATGGCAAATGAAGAAAAAAGTTTGGCAAAAACGTGTATCAACTGGGATAATGGGATCTAAAGACAACTTAGTATAGCCCCTTTAAAATAAGGGAGTATTCAAAAAAAGTGTTTACACATTTTGTTAAAAACATTGAAAGAGAGGTTTAAAATGCTAGAAAAAGATTTTAAAAATATAATACTTGAGATTAAAAATCAAATCAACAATACACAAATAGAAATATTTCAAAATGCCAATAAAAGCTTATTAAAATTGTATTATAATCTTGGTAAAATTATTGAAGAAAATTCATCATGGGGAAATAAATTTATAGATGAATTGGCTATTGAACTTAAGATTTCTTTTCCTAATATAAAAGGATTTTCTATTAGAAATTTAAAAAATATGAAAAAATACTATATTGAATGTCAAAAGAGTCAAATTGTGCAGATGGCTTCTGCACAAATTCCTTGGTCTCATAATATGTTGATTTTGGATAAAATAAAAAATGTAGAAAAACGAGTATGGTATATGAATCAAACTGTTAAGAATGGATGGAGTTATGATGTACTTGCATTTCAAATTAAAAGTGATTTATATCAAAGGCAAGTCTTAGGAGATAAACCTAATAATTTTGAAAAAACATTAATTAATCCTCAAAGTGATTTAGCTAAAAATATTATGAAAGATCCATATATTTTAAATTTGACCACTTTAAAAGAAAATTATATTGAAACTGAACTGGAAACTGCTATGGTAGACAAAATAAAAACAGTTTTATTAGAATTAGGCAATGGCTTTAGTTTTATAGGTAATCAATATAAAATTACAGTTGGCAATGAGGATTATTTTTTAGAAAGAGAAAAGAATGAAAAAAGAAAATTGAAAGAGTAAAATAATGGTAAAAAGGAAGTGATTAAAATGTCAGATAAAGAAAATAAAAGTTGTCTTTCTGCCCCTATAGTTTTTGCCAAACTACCTTTAAACCTTTGAAAAATAAGGATTTTTCAAAAATAACTTATTACATATTTAGTTAAAAATTATGAAAGGGGTGGAAAAATGAATGATTTTGAAGAAAAAAATAACTTATTAATCTTTAGAAATAAAGAAGGGAATATTGTTGTAGATGCTATATTTAAAGATGAAACATTATGGCTAACACAAAAAGGAATGTCAAAAGTATTTTATTGCAGTACTGATAATATTTCTTTTCATTTGAAAAATATATTTAAAGATAATGAATTAAACGAAAATCTAGTTACCGAGGAATCCTCGATAACTGCTTCTGATGGAAAAAATTATAAAACTAAAATATATAATCTTGATGCAATAATTGCTGGAGGATACAGAATTAATTCTAAAAAAGCAACTGAATTTAGAATTTGGGCAACAAAAATATTAAAAGAATATATGATAAAAGGTTTTGCATTAAATGATGAAAGATTTATGAAAGGTAATAAATATGATGCAAAATATTTTGATGAATTGCTTGAAAGAATTAAAGCAATTCGAGTAAGCGAAAGAATGTCTTATCAAAAAATAACAGATTTATTTATTGCAACCTCAATAGATTATAACCCTAAGTCTGAAAGTGCTTATACTTTCATTAAGATAGTTCAAAATAAACTACATTATGCAATTTGTAATAGTTTCTAAAAGCCTTTAAATATAAGATTTTGTAAATAAAAATATGTGACTGGATACGAATTAGATACAAAAAAATCAAAAGATATTTATATATTTTGATAAAAATAAATTTTAAATACAGAAAAGGAGGAGAAAGTGAATAGTAAGATTACAACAAAAATTAATGTAAAAGATAATCTAATAGGTGTTATGAGAGTTAATAATAAAGATTATATTTCACTTACTGATTTGGCAAGATATAAAAATGAGTCGAATCCAGGAGATGTTATAATAAAATGGATGAGTAATAAAAGTTCATTTGATTTTTATTGTTTATGGGAAGAATTATTTTATGAAGAGTTTAAACTAGCGGAATCTCGCGAGTTTAAAAATGACTCGGCAAACCAGTCTTTTACTATGAGTCCATCAAGGTGGATTAGTATGACCAATGCAAAAGGTTTTGTAAGTAAAAGAGGAAAATATGATGGTGGAACTTTTGCCCATCCTGACATTGCACTTGAGTTTGCTTCTTGGATTGATCCTGCTTTTAAATTATATTTAATTCAAGAATTTGAAAGGCTTAAATATAACGAAAAGTATCAGGGGCAAATCGAATGGTCTGTGAGAAGGAGTTTATCTAAAACAAATTATAGAATACATACAGATAGTATTAAGGAAAATATTGTGCCAATATTATCTGAATATCAAAAAAATTTTGTTTACGCTAACGAAGCTGATGTAATCAATGTTGCTTTATTTGGAATGACTGCAAAAGAGTGGAGAGAAAAGAATCCTGATTTAAGTGGTAATATAAGAGATTATACAGATATATTACATTTAGTTGTACTTAGCAATTTAGAAGTTTTAAATGCTAATATGATAGAAAATAATGTTAATAAAAAGAAAGATTGGAAAAGTTAAATAATACTGCTAAAAAACAGTTAGAAATTCTTATTAATGATAAAAATATTGTAGGATTAGATAAATGTGACAATAATCCTAAATTGATAGGTGATAAAAAATGAGGTATTTAAAAGTGATGTTTGGTACTAATTCTAGTGCAAACAAAAATTTTGAGTATAAATTAAATGAGGTTAATATTGCAGATATTTGGAATACTAATGAATCTGACCCTCAAAAAATGGGTGGATTTAATTTTAGTACTGAAACAAAAATATTAAGATGGCTTATTAGAGGAGATACAGTTTATGATATAGAATTGCCAGATGATGCTGAAGTAATTGATTGTCCAAGTGAATCGGCACCACACGGAGTATTTAGAAGTAATAAAATAATAATATCTAATCCTAAAAAAGTAACAGATGAAATGGCAATGGAATTTTATTTAAAATCAGATCTGCCAGAAAAATCATATTATAAGTCATTAGCTGGATGTGCAATAAGAGGTTATAGAAAAACAAGTTTTAAAATTATTGAAGATAAGGTAAATAAAGAAAATATTGATTTAGTTTTGTCTGAAATAAATGATTTTGTTTCTCCACATACGAGTAGTGGTATAGCATGTAATTGTAACATAGTTTACAATGAAGTTATGAGAAAATTAAATGAAATAAAAAATAAAGAGTGATGTATATTACTGCAAAATTTTTGTTATAAAATTTAAAATTAGATACGATTTTAGATACGAATAGCAAAAATTATTAGTTGAACTAAGTGGAACAGAGTGTAGCAGAATATTGATAAATAAGGTTAAAGTTGATGTGCGTGGATTAGGATAATATATAAGTAACTGCATTATGCTGTCTCTGGATATACCGCTGCTGAATTAATATATAATAGAGCAAATAGTGAAAAGGAACATATGGGATTTACGAATTGGAAGAATAGTCCAGATGGTCTAATATACAAATATGATGTATCCATTGCTAATAACTATTTAAATGAAGAAGAATTAAATAAGTTGAATGATTTAACAAATATTTTTTTAGTATTTGCAGAAGATGAAGCTAAGGACAGGCATATTATGACTATGCAAGATTGGATTGATGTAACAGATGATTTATTAAAATTTAGAAGAAAAAGTGTTTTAAATCATTCAGGAAAAATAAGTCATAAAGATGCGGTAGAAAAAGCAGAAAGTGAATATGAAAAATATAGGGTAATTCAAGAGCAAAAATATATTTCTTCAATGGATGAATTTTATAATAAATATTTAGAAGAAAGCAAAATATATGATAAAATAAATAAAAGTAGGTGTGAAAATGGAAATTAGAATATTGGGAACAGCAGCTGCTACAAGTATTCCATTAGTCTTTTGTAATTGTGATACATGTAGGCGTGCTAGAATGAATAAGGGGTATGATTATAGATTAAGAACTCATGCTATTATAGATAATGAGTTATTAATAGATTTGAGTCCAGATTTGTGTAGTAGTGCTAATAAATATAGTATTGATTTAAATAAGGTAAAGATATTATTGCAAACACATTCTCATTCTGATCATTTTGATGCGGGACACTTGGTTACTAGATGGAGTGAATATGCTACTAGGAATTTGAGACATTTAGATATAATAGCTTCAAAAGGAACATTAAATGATATGAATCAGTGGATAAAACAAAATGAACCATGTATTGACCTATTTGCTAAAGAGTGGCAAGAAGATATGGAATATAGTTTGATTGAAATTAAATCTGGTGAGACAAAAAAAGTTGATAATTACAATATAACAGCTATAAATTCTAATCATGATGAAAGAGTGGAAGCACTAGTTTATCTTATTGAAAAAGGTAAAAAATGTATATTGTATGGTACCGATTTATTATGTTTAGATGAATATGCTTGGAAAAATCTTTCGTCTAAAGTTATTGATGTTATGATATTAGATCAAACTTATGGATTGGGTTATAATAATGGTGGACATTTAGATGTAGAGCAAATTGGAAGTATTATAAAAAATATGAAAAATAAACATATTATAAATAATAATACACAAATATATGCTACACATATTTCGCATGAAGGTAATGGTACTCATGATGAAATGAGAATTGTTGCCAATACTTATGGTTACGATATTGCTTATGATGGTATGATTATTAATATTTAAAAAAGGAAGTGATTTGAAATGACAAATGAAGAAAAAAGTTTGGCAAAAACGTGTATCAACTGGGATAATGGGATTTAAAGACAACTTATCTCAAACTCTTGAAAAATAAGGATTTTTTAAAAATAACTTATTACATATTTTAATAAAATATAGTAATTGTGTTTCTTTATGAGTAATGATATTAATAAAAGGGTTTAAAAATTGATAGATGAAGTTAAGAATCTTTACAAGAAACAAAAAGTATTTTAAAGTTAAATCTTAATTTTCTTAAAAATAGAATTAAACATTTTTCTCTATTAATTAGGTATTATAAAAATATTGATATAGAATTAATTGAAGATTAACAAAGTAGTATATATGGTGGAATAAGAATTAAATTAATTTAAATTATTTATAATGTTAAGTTTATATATTTTTGGAAAGAAGGAGGTAATAATGAAAAAAATTATTAATAAATATACTGATAGTACTTTTGAAGATATAAAGCATATTGATAAATATGGAAATGAATATTGGTATGCTAGGGAACTTTCAAAAGTTTTAGAATATAGAGATTGGAGAAATTTTGTAAAGGTTTTAAATAAAGCAAAAGATGCTTGCAGAAATTCTGGATTTAATGTAGATGAACAACTTGTTGAGGTCAACAAGTTGTCAAAAAGAAATAATAACGCTATTGCTAATATACAAGATTATAAACTATCAAGATACATATGCTATTTGATAGTTCAAAATGCTGATCCAAATAAAGAAGTTGTTGCCTTAGGACAAACCTATTTTGCTATTCAAACAAGAAAACAAGAAATAACAGAACAAGAATATGATTCTTTATCAGATGATGAAAAAAGATTTTATCAAAGAAAATTAACAAAGCAAGGTAATTATACATTACAGAAAGTTGCAGCATCTGCTGGTGTTAAAAATATGGCTGAATTTCATAACGCAGGATATAAAGGATTATATAATGGTGAAACTGCAGATGATATATTTAAAAGAAAAAAATTACGTTATAGAGAAGATATTTTAGATAATATGAATGAAGATGAACTAGTTGCTAATTTATTTAGGATAAATCAGACTAAACAAAAATTAATTAAAGATAATGTACAAGGTGAAAAAGAAGCAAAAGATGTGCATTATGAAGTTGGTAAAAAGGTTAGACATGCAATTGCAGATATTGGTGGAATCATGCCAGAAGAAATGCCCACACCTAAAAAAAGTTTAAAAGAGTTAGAAAGGGAAAATAATGAAAAAAGAAAATTGAAAGAATAGAATAATGGTAAAAAGGAAGTGATTAAAATGTCAGATAAAGAAAATAAAAGTTGTCTTTCTGCCCCTATATCGTGGTTCCCAGGTCATATGGTTAGCGCACAAAATGACATAAAGGAAAATTTAAAATTAATAGATATAGTTGTAGAAGTTTTAGATGCAAGGATACCAAAGTCTAGTAGAAACCCAATAATAGATGAACTTGCAAAAAATAAGGCTAGAATTATAGTATTGAATAAATATGACTTAGCTGATAAAAAATATGTTGAAAAGTGGGAAAAGCATTTTAGAGAAAAAGGATATGAATGTATAAAGACAAATGCTAATATATCTGATAATATACAAAAGTTGATACAACTAATAAATAAAAAAGGTGAAGAGATATATAGTAATAAAAAGAATAATAAAAAAATAAATATAAAACCAATATATAGAGTTCTCATAATGGGAATACCAAATGTTGGAAAGTCAACTATAATTAATAAAATAGCAAATAGGCAAGTAGCAAATACTGGAAATAAACCAGGTGTGACAAAGAAGAAACAATGGATTAGAGTATGTAATAATATAGAATTATTAGACACACCAGGATTATTATGGCCAAAATTTGACGATGAAAATATAGGTATTAAATTAGCACTTACTGGAAATATAAAACAAGAAGTGATTGATATAGAGGGACTTGCCTATGAAGGAATAAAATTTTTGCAAAGCATAGATGAATATAAAGAATTATTAATGAATAGGTACTCTATTAATAAAGATGAAATTGATATGGAAGCTTATGAATTACTCGAGATAATAGGAAAAAATAGGGGGTGTCTTGTATCTGGAGGAAATATAGATATTACAAAAACTTCAAAGTTATTTTTTGAAGATTTTAAAAATGGAAAAATTGGAAGTATTAATTTAGATTTTGTAGATGTTTAATAGTATATAAAATATATTATTTCTTAATATTTTTTGTATTTGTTTAAGTTTAGTGTTATACTATTTACATATACTTATTATCATGATATAATAGGTTTACCTTTTTGGAGGAGAATATGCAGATAATAGGAGTAAAAAAATATATAGTTTTAATAACTTTTTTAGTAATATCTGTTTTTATAGTAAATAGTGTTTATGCTACAGAAAATGTGATTTCTGATGATAAAAAAAATAATAAACAGATAATAAGTGAAGAAAAAATACAAAAAAAGGAAATATTAAATGCTATAAATGAATGTAGTGTACAAATAAAGACTAATATAAAGGAAATAAACAATAAAATTAATGAACTTAGAGGAAAAAATGAGTATGATCAGTACCCAGCAATAAGATTAAATGTTGATACACCATTATTTGGACTTAATTCTATAATAAACAATAGACTTAAAATTACAAAAGATGTGTCCACAATAGATATAGCTTCTGGTTATTCAATAAAAGATGTTGTAAATAAAAAAATTATAAAACTTCCAAGTTTTAATTTTGCATCAGTTGTAGTTTTTACAAGAGAAGTAAAACTAGATGATAGTATTTCATTAGAAGACTCTAATGTTGCACTTTTATACATGATCGAGTATGTAGAACAAACTGAAAGTGTAAAGGAATTTTTAGATAATCATATAAATAAAATATTTAATGATTATGTATCTAAAGAAAAAAGGCAAAATATACAAGAGATTAATAATAAGATAAATGATATAAAGGATACACTAAATTCAAAGAAAAATAGTTTTTTATCATTAGAATTAATATTACAAAACAATGAAGAATATAGTAATTTAGTTAAACAATATTATAATATTTTTGATAAATGTTATGTTATACATGAAACTCTATCTAATATACTTGTATCTGATGATACAGTAGAGAGTAATAAAAAGAATATAGAAGATATAGAAAGGCAAGCCAATATTCTTGGTGATGATATAGATAAATTATATAAGGAGTTAGTACAAGATATAGATATAATTAGTGTATTAAAATATACAAGAAGTAGTATAAATGAAATTAATATTCAGTTAAATAAATATGTAAATAGTTCAAAATTTGTTGAAGATAGTAATATTGAAGAATCAAAATTAGACATACAAAATGATATTAATATTAAAAATGAAAATAAAGAGAAAATTTTGTATGAAGTAACTTCGTTAGAAACATTAAATGATATTTCCAACGTTTTGAAAAAAATAGATGAAATAATCATAAAATACTCACCCTCAGAGAGTCAAATAACAGATGTACCAGAGGAGGTAGTAAATAAATCAGATGTTATAAATGCGCATGAAAATGGAATTTCAGATCTTACAACTGAAAAAAAAATAGAGTTATTAGAGGAAATTATATCAATGTATTATAAAGTGCTATCTTTAGAAAATACGTTTTACTTATCTAATATAAATTATTTGTTAGATGAAACAATAATAAAAGTTAATGATATAACAAAACATTCTACAAAGATACCAATAACTGAAACTAGGTATATTTATTTAGAATTACCAGATAAGTTAAGTGAACTTTTAAATAAAAATAGCACAGATGAAGTACTATTACTAAAGAGGCTTACAAATCTACTAAAACAGGAAATTACGAATATAGTTATTTCAAATAAAATTGTTATAAAAATATATGATGAAAATGTAAAATATGATAAATTAAGTTAGGAGAGTTTATGCAAAATATATCTAAGCAAGATTTATTAAAAGTAGAAAGACCAGCAAGATATGTTGGGGGAGAATATAACCAAGTTATAAAAAAAGTAGATGATATAAAATGTAGAGTTGCATTTTGTTTTCCCGATGTTTATGATATTGGAATGTCTAATTTAGGAATGAAGATATTATATGATATGTTAAATAAAAAGGATGGAACATGGTGTGAAAGAGTATTTGCGCCATGGTCAGATTTTGAAGAATTAATGAGAGAAAAAGATGTAACTTTATATGGGTTAGAATCAAAAGATGGTATAAATAAATTTGATATTGTTGCATTTACACTTCAATATGAGATGAGTTATACAAATATATTAAATATGCTAAATTTAGGGAAAGTATCAGAATTAAGTTGTAATAGAGGTGAAGATGAACCATTTGTATTTGCAGGTGGACCTTGTGCATGTAATCCATATACATTAAGTAAATTTGTTGATGTATTTATGTTAGGAGCAGGTGAAGAACTATTTAGTTTGCTTGTAGATAAGTATATTGAATGGAAAGAAAAAAAACTGCCCAAATTTGAATACTTAAATAGTATAAAGGATATACAAGGCGTATATATACCAAGTATACATACAAAATCTGATATTATCTCAAAAGTAGTTATAAAGGATATGGATAAAGTGGATTATCCAACTGCATTTGTCATACCAAATACAGAAATTGTACAAAATAAGTTATCACTTGAAGTATTTAGAGGCTGTTCAAGAGGATGCAGATTTTGTCAGGCTGGATATATTTATAGACCTGTAAGGGAAAAATCAGCTGATAGATTATTGGAATTAGCAGAAGAGGCAATATGTAAGACTGGTTTAAATGAAATTTCTTTAGCGTCTCTTAGTACTAGTGATTATTCTGAGTTCTATAAACTTGCAGATGAACTTATAAAACTAGGTGAAAAAAGAAAAATAAGTATTTCATTGCCATCTCTTAGAATTGATTCAATTAATTTAGAGCTATTAAAAAAAATGCAGGCTGTAAGGAGGAGTTCACTTACATTTGCGCCTGAGGCGGGTTCACAAAGGCTTAGAGATGTAATAAATAAAAATATTACTGAAGATGAAATACTATCTTCTTGTAAAATTGCATTTGAGAATGGTTGGTCAACTGTAAAATTATATTTTATGATTGGACTACCAACAGAAACCTATGAAGATTTAAAAGAAATAGTTAGTCTTGCAAATAAAATTGTAGAGTTATATTATAGCATACCAAAAGAGCGAAGACGAGCAAGATGTCAAGTAACAGTTAGTACATCTACATTTGTTCCTAAACCTCATACACCTTTTCAGTGGTGTGCACAAGATACAATAGAGAGTATAGAGGAAAAACAAAAATATTTAAAAGATAATCTTAAAAATAAAAGTATAAAATACAATTGGCATAATCCAACTATAAGTATGCTTGAAGCAGTAATTGCAAGAGGTGATGAAAAAATATGTGATGTAATATATGAAGCATATAAAAATGGAGCCAAATTTGATAGTTGGGAGGACAAGCTAGATATAACAGCATGGAAAAATGCATTTGAAAAAGTTGGGATTAATATAAAAGACTATGCAAACAGAGAATATGATTTAGATTATGTATTTCCATGGGATAATATAATGCATGGTGTAAGTAAAGAATTTTTGATAAGAGAGTATAAAAAGGCTATGGAATGTAAGACTACTCCAAGATGTTCTACAAAATGTGCAGGTTGTGGAGTTACGAAAATAGAAAGATGTAAATTTTTAGATAATCATAGTAATAAAGAACAGTAGGTGATAACATGGGAAATAATAAAAAAACTAATGATATTTGTATAAGAAATCGTGAAATAAATTTTAAATATGAAATAATAGAAAGACTTGAATGTGGAATACAATTAAAAGGAACAGAGGTAAAATCTATTAGAAAGGCTATGTGTAATTTAAAGGATAGTTTTGCCTTAATAGTAGGACATGAAATTATTTTAAAAAATATGCATATAAGTCCATATGAAATGGGGAATATTAATAATGTAAATGCGATTAGAGATAGAAGATTACTTGTACACAAAAAAGAAGTTTTGAAATTACAAAACTATATAAAACAAGGTGGATATGCGTTAATACCAAGTAAAATGTATGTAAGTGGCAGGTGGGTAAAAATAGAACTTTGTCTTTGTAAGGGAAAGAAACAGTATGATAAAAGAGAAACAATGAAACAAAGAGACGCAATGAAACAAATTAATATATATAAAAGGTAGGTGAAAAAGTTGTTTATTAATGTTATATTAATAATATTAGGCTTTGCTTTATTAATAAAAGGAGCTGATTTTTTGGTAGATGGTGCAAGTAATATAGCAAAGAAATTTAATATTCCAGAAATTGTAATCGGTCTTACAATTGTATCGATTGGTACATCAATGCCTGAGCTTATGGTAAGTATAACATCAGCAATTGGTGGACATTCTGATATGGCTATGGGAAATATTGTAGGTAGTAATATAGCAAATTTATTTCTTATTTTAGGAACTTGTGCAGTAATAAAATCACTTGAATTTAAAAGAGAAACAAGATTAATAGAAAGTCCATTTATGATTTGTGTAACAATTTTACTTTTTGTAATGGGAAATTATGGGGGTAAGGATTTATTTATTACAAGAATTGAAGGAATAATACTTTTAATTCTTTGTTTAGTATTTATAATATATAATATTATAATGGCAAAAAAAGGTGGCGAGTTTGATAAAGAAGATATAACTATTACTTTGGATGTAGATAAAAAAAGTATAAGTATATGGAAATCTATTTTAAGTGTAATACTAGGAATAGTTGCTTTAAAATTTGGAGGAGATTTTGTAGTAAATAGTTCATCTAAAATAGCCTCAATGATTGGGATTAGTGAAAAATTAATAAGTTTAACAATTGTGGCATTTAGTACAAGTCTACCTGAACTTATAACATCGATTACTGCTTCTCTTAAAGGTGAAACAGATATGGCAATTGGTAATATTATTGGTTCACAAACTTTTAACATATTGTTAATAATAGGAATATCTGCTACATTTTCACCTATAAAGTATGACATATCTTATAACAGTGACATGATATTACTTATAATAGGTACTATTTTTCTTGGATTATTTCCATTCTTTGGAAAGAAAAATTACATGACTAGAATTAGCGGAGTAGCTTTTGTTGTAACGTATGTATTATATATGGTGGAATTAGTTTTAACAAACATAAATGTGTAAGTAAAAGGTGATATAAAAAAGCATGTATTACTATAATATAAATAAGTAAAAAACATTGAAAATGCATTTGCAAATTCAATGTTTTTTACAGCCCATAAGGATTACAGATCGTAAAATACTGTAAGCTTTGAACAATGGTCGTTTTCTAAGACTCCCAAAGGGTGACCATTTTGTTCTTCGAGTTCCTGAAACAGTTCTAAACATAAACATAAAATTTCAGGATCGTCCGTATAGATAATAACTGCCATCTGTCTTTTATTTTCTTCAGAATTTAAGCTAATTACTGAAACCACATTGTCTCTATCTAATAGATTGAGTGTTACTAAATTATTAATTACCTCTGCTACATCTTTGATAATTTCTTTCATTATTGCTACCTCCTATTAAATATATTTTCTTATTTGTCAGCCTCTACTAATTTTCCATCTATATAATAACAATACCTTAGATTTTCATTTAGATATGGTGCAAAAAAAGAATAACCATATCCAGAATCTCGTATAAAATCTGTTTCTTTTATGGAAAACAAATAATATACTACTTTTGTTTCTTCGCTGTAAACCAAATCATCTCTGCCAGGTACTTTTTTGAATCCCCCAATTTCTAATGTAGTATCAATTACATTATCCTGATTTTTCTCTACTTCATTGTCACACGCTACAAAGTTACTATTCACAGGTATAGTAAAGTAAATAAAACACTGTTATATCAGCAAATATCTTATCTTGTAAAAAAAAGATTTTTACAAAACAACATTAATTTTATAGTATTTTAATCATAAAAATAAATTTTAGTATTAATTTTTATTATATATTTTTAATAAAATTATTACTTAAATTAAAGCAGTACAAAAGTATTAATGCACATAAAAAATATAATTTTACACCCATAAATAGTAACGCTACAAATGAAAACATTGCAAATAGTGCAACTAATAAAAAAGCAATTCTTTTTTTCATATATAACCCTCCTTAATATTAATTATTTGGTTGATAATTACATATTAATATTGTACCAAATTTCTAGCGAAAAGTCAAGTGTTATGTCAAATTTAGTGTG
>CAOKPF010000038.1 GCA_948470565.1 uncultured Clostridium sp. | reverse complement strand
CTATCTATATTATATCACATTTTCTTTGCGAAGAAAATTTACTCTTTTTTCCTGAAATTTATATATTTTACTTGACATAAATACAATAAAATGATACAATATCTGAGAAACTTTAATTATATTTATGAAATTTTATAAATAACTTAAATCTTAGGGAGGTATTTACATGAAAAGCGTATATTTTAAAACCATAGTTATTGATGCCTTAATAGATTTAACTTTGGCTTATCTATTGAAGGATATAAATGTAATATTAACAATCTTATTTTTACTTCCAATTAATGTATTCGTATATACAACATTAATCTATCGAAAAATAAAAAATATACTAATGAAAATAAATAAAGATATATTAATTACCTGTAATATCCACAATATGAGATGTGAAATGTACAAGCATGGTTATTTAGAGGTGGCAGAATCACTTACGAATAATTTAAAAGAAGCTATATCTGAACTTAGAAAAGTTATAAATCAATTTACTAATCAATTTAACCTTACTGACAGACAAAAGAACTATACTGACTTTTTAATAAATACACTAAATAGATTAGAAAATGCAGAAAAATATGTTGAATTTTCTGCATAGTATCTCAGCTACTGAATTTTTTTTTAAATTCAGTAGCTTTTACAAAAAATATATAGTTCAAATAGATGGAGGCAGCTATGAATAATAAAAAAAGATTTATTAAAATTATTGCAACTTTACTTATAACAAACTTTATAGTTTTATTAATAACGGATAAACAAGATAAAATATATTATATTGGTCTAATTACTTTTTCAGTACAAATTTTTCTTATTATAGCAGCACTAATAGTAATACTTTTAAAAATTTATATTTGCAATATAAAAATTTTGAATATATATCGTAGTCAATTTTATTATATAAAACTATTACATAGACAAAGATATAAATCATTTTTTAATTATGATAAAAAAATAACAGATGAACTATCAAGAGTATTAGATAACCTTGGAAAAGAGTTAATTTTAAAAGGTAAAAGATTGATTAAAGCCAACTTATTTAACAATAAACAAATATGTGAGATAAATAGTATTATACAAAAAACACAAATTATGTTAAATAATGAATTTGTAGAAGATATAGATTAGAATAATAAATTAAAGTATCCTGTAAAGTTTTTATTACTTTACAGGAATTTATATTTTAAAATTTTAGTAAATTATTAACCATATTAAATAAAACTGTACCAATCACAGTACTATATATAAATATTGACAAAGGCTTACAAAATATCATAATTTTAAGAAATGTCTTAAATTTCATTGGAGTAAGTCCTGCTAAATAGCATAAAAAATCATCTGGAGCTACTGGGAAAAATATAGCAAGTGCAAACACTTTATCAAATTTTTTTCCACTTTCTAACCAACTATTATACTTATTTATAGTTTTTTCACTAAACATTTTTTCTAAAACTTTCATACCATATCGTTTTGCTATAACAAAGTTTATACAAGAACCTGCAACTATACTTATATAATTATATATAAATCCCCAAACAGGTCCAAATATAAGTACTCCTACTATACATGTAACACCACCAGGTATTATTGGTATTACAACCTGTATTATTTGAATAAAACAGAATAAAAGTGGTGCAAATATACCAAATTTATTTAAAATATACATCATTCTTTCTTCAGATGTAAATAATCCTGTTTTCATACCATACCAAATAAATATACAACATAGTATTGTCATTATAACAGAAAATATGTTTAATATTATTCTTGTTCTATCTTTTTTCAAAATCATCACCAACACGTAATTTATCATAGAATAATTTCCACATATGTGATACATTCTCTTTACTGTAAAATTTATTGCCTTTTTTAGAATTTTCACAAGCTTTATTATAATATTCTATATCATCTTTTAAATTTCTTATCTCATTAGTAAATTCATCATTATTATTCCCACCTATATAAAAATCAAACAATATATCTTTATATATGTCTAAATCACGTATTAAAATAGGTAGATTTAAACACATAGCTTCTAGTATTGACATAGGGAAAAGTTCTTCATAAGAAGGTAAAAACATAACATTTGCAATATTATATATATCGTTCATCTTTTCTCTTTCTATTAATCCTAAGAAATGTACATTACTTGGAAGATTGCTATCCATTATTTTCTTTATTTCATCATATCCCTCTGACATTTTTCCAAAAACAGCATCTCCTGCCCATATAAATTCAACATCAGGTAGCTTTTTAGCTATTTTAATAAAATCAACTACTCCCTTTCTTTTTTGTAATTGTCCTACACCTAATACTACAAATTTATCTTTATCAATATTATATTCATATCTAATTTGTTCCTTTATTTTATCATTTACTTTATAAAATCTATCATTTGATACAAAATTAGGTATATATGTTATATTATCTCTTTTTATTCCATAGCCCTCCAATACTTTTATAAAATATGGATTTACTACTACTAATTTATCAGAATTTTTATAAAATGATATAACATATTTATAAAAAACTTCTTTCATAAATCTAGGTAGATGTATACTTCCCTCTAAAGTTTCTGGTAAAAAGTGTACATAAGACACTGTTACTGAATGCTTTGCAAAAAGCAACAAAAAGTAATATTCTAAATTTATAGTATGAAAATGCATAATATTGCAAAATTTAAGTTTATTCTCATATATATTATAATCATTTAACTCGCTTTTAACAAGCTTTACTTGTTCATTATATGCTGATAGTACCCCCTGACCTTTGATACTATCAGCCTTTGATAACATATTAATCGAAAACATTATTATCCCCTTTATATATTTTTTATTATTCTTTACTAACTATGTCAAAAACTAAATTTACTTTAAATAAGTCACCATCTATACTAATATCAAATTTTCCATCTTGTAATTCTGTTAAACTTTTTGAAATAGATAAACCAAGTCCACTTCCCTCTGTTGTTCTAGATTTATCCCCACGTACAAACCTTTGCATTAACTCATCTACACTTATATTAAGTCTATACTTTGATATATTCTTAAAACTTAAATAAAGCTTTGAATTATTAATTGTAATATCAATATATACTCTTGAATTCTCTAATGCATATTTTGATATATTGCTATATATATTTTCTATTACTCTGTATATATACTTACTATCTGCAAGTATCTCTACATCAAAATCTGGAATATTATAAATAATTTCTAAATTCTTTGCTTCAAATTTATCCTCAAATTCACCTACTGTTTGCTTAATTAGTTCATTTACTTTAATAACTTCTTTAGTCAATTTTATATTTCCTGAAGAGGCTTTTGAAGCATCTATTAAATCATCTATTAATTTTTTTAACCTTTGAGATTTATTATCAAGTATTCCTATATATTCACTTATTTTTTCATCTTTTATATCCTCTTTCTTTAATAAATATACATAATTAATTATTGAAGTTAGAGGCGTTTTTATATCATGTGACACATTAGTTATAAGTTCTGTTTTTAGTCTTTCTGATTTTAATCCATTTTCTATTGCATTAGAAAATCCGCCTGCAATATCATTTATATAAATACCTAATTTTTTAAATTCACCTTTTAATTCATCAATATAAATTTTTGTTTCAATATCTCCATCATAAATTAACTTTGTACCATCCTTGATACTTTCAAATTGTTCTACAATGCCTAATAACCTATATAAAATATACGCTAAAAATACTATACATAAAAATACTCCAAAACCTCCCATAGAACATAACAATACACAGCCTAATATTATACTAATATACCCTAAAACTATCTTTTTATTAATATCAAAATTACCAAATACTCTATTATATATTTTCTTTAAAAAATTAAAAATACTATATACTATTCTATACGCAAGTGAACTTTTTATAAGTGTCTTAGTTTTTAATTTTTTTATAAATATTGTTATAAAATAAGCTAAGATTGCATATATTGCTAAACATACACACATATATATTATTATCATAGTAATAATTTCAAATGAATTATTGCTTGGAAATCCTATTTCAAAAAAGCATGCAAACATTATAATTCCACAACTAGCAATGAATGTAGTTATCTCAATAGGTAGTTTATCTATTAAATTTTGATATATTCCATCATACCCATTTTTATGACCAATTGCAAAGCACATATATATAAATATAACTAACATTGCTATTCCTGAAATTGGTACAGCTATTATTGGAAGCCATTTTAATTTTTTTACAATAGAAAATAACTGTTCACCTGTATATATACCATACCTAAAATCGTTATTATTATTTAAACATATATATACATCATATTCTGGATATTTATTTAATCTATTTTCTAATCTTGTATATTTAATATTATCAAGTTCATAATTGTTTATATTAGTAGTTATTTTTTTATCACCTGAACTATAACTCCAATATTTATTATCATTATTAATTATTATTCCCTTTAATTTTGAAAAACTATCTGTTTTTTCGGAAAGTCCAATATTCGTAAAAACTTCATTAGTTTTAGTATCAACTATTACATAATTTGTTTCATGGGCATATAAATTCCACCTACAGTAATTAATACTATATTGCTCAAATTCATATGTATTATACATTTCATTGCCATTTACATTCATCTCATTAAATGCTGAATAAATTTCACTTTGAAATAAATATGCAAATTGACTTGTTTCATAAAAGTTTTCTTTTGCTAAATCATCTGAGCATTCCAATGCAAAACCTGTATACATAATACACAAGATAAATATAATTCCAAATATTGGCATTAATATATAACATGTAACTTTTAGTGCAGTTGATGTAGTAAAATTCCTATTCATACAAATTACCTCCTATATTTTCTCAATTTTATAACCAATTCCCCATATTACTTTTAAGTATTTTGGAGATTTGGGATTTATCTCAATTTTTTCTCTTATATGCCTTATATGAACTGCAATTATATTTTCAGCTCCATATGCATCATCTTCCCAAACATTGTTATAAATCTGATTAATAGAAAATACTTGTCCTTTATTTTTTATAAGAAATTTTAATATATTGTATTCTGTTGGTGTAAGCTTTATATCATTTCCATCAACAGATACACTTTTTTGTATATCATCAACAATTAACTCACCTGTACTATAAATATTTTCACTTTCTTTTGAATTAATTGCGCCAAGCTTTGTATATCTTCTAATACACGAATTTACTCTAGCGATTAATTCTAAAGGATTAAACGGCTTTGTTATATAATCATCTGCTCCTAAATTTAATCCAATAATTTTGTCTTCATCTTCTGATTTAGCAGACAACATTATAACTGGTATAGACTCGTTTTTCCTTATTTCATTTAATGTTTCAATTCCATCTTTATATGGCATCATCACATCTAATATAATTAAATGAATTTTATTATTCTTTAATACCTCTATTGCCTCTAGTCCATTATATGATTTTAATACATTATAGTCATTATTACTAAGATATATTTCAATTGCAGAAACAATCTCTTTATCATCATCACAAACTAAAACATTGTACATATAAAAAACTCCCTTCCATAATAAATTATATTTTTATTATAACAAATATTTCTTAAATAAAAAGATATAATTTATTAAGATTTTATTAATTTAAATATAAAACCAGAGTTTTTTATATGTTGATAATTATATATCATTTATAATATGTAATTATTCTCCAAAGCAAATTCCCATACTAAGTGCTGTTTGATAAACATCGTTTGTTTCTAAGTCTAGCAACCTTGCAACTCTTTTTTTAGGAAATTTTACTTTTTTTATAATATTTTCTTGTACTCCTACTATATAGCCTGTTTGCCCATCTAATAATAACTTTAGTGCGTAATTTCCAAGTCTTGCTCCAAGTAATATATCTTCAGTACAAGGTTCTCCTCCTCTTTGTAAATGTCCAAGCACCATTGGTCTTGATTCATATCCAGTAATTTCTTCTATTTGCTTTGATAATTTATCTGCAATACCACCATATCTTTTTTGTTCAAAGCTATCAGCCACAATTCTTGAAATAGTTTCATCTTTTCCAGTTTCTTTACTAGCTTCAGATACTGTAATAATTACATATCTTTTGCCAGATTCCATTATTTCCTTTACTTTTTCACAAACAACAGTTAGATTATAATCTTTTTCTGGTAAAAGAATTATGTCAGCACCTGAGGCTAATCCACTATATAATGTAAGATACCCTGACGTTCTTCCCATCATTTCAACAACAATAACTCTTCTATGCGAATATGCGGTTGTCTTTAATTTACGTATAGCTTGTGTAGCATTTTCAACTGCTGTTTGAAATCCAATTGTAGGATTACTAGCAACCATATCATTATCAATAGTTTTAGGAATACCTATTGTAGGCATACCTGCCTCCTCTATTACCCTTGCAGAATCTAATGTACCATCTCCACCTACAATAATCATTCCTTCTACTCCGATTTTTTTTAATGCAGATATTGAATCTTTTACTCTATCTTCAAATTCACCATTCTTCCCCTGAACAGGATAGTGAAATGGACATTCTTTATTTGAAGAACCAAGTATAGTTCCACCTTTTGTTTCAATATCCTCTACATTTTTCCTATCTAATACAATATATTTTCTCTCAACAAATCCGATATATCCATCAACAATACCAACCACAACAATACCTTTATTAATTGCTGATAATACCACTGATTTTATAACACTATTTAATCCTGCACAGTCTCCACCTGCAGTCATTATTGCTATTTTTTTCATATACAACCTCCAATATTATATCTTTTTTATAACCTCTTTTATTATACTTTCAATTTTTGTCGCAGCAAGTTTTGCAAATTCTCTAAATTCAATATTACTTGCTGTATCAGAAATTACACGTATTGCACAAAATCTAACATTATTTACATTACATACATGGCATATACTTGCACTTTCCATATCTACTGCTATTACATTTTCAAATTTTTCTTTTAATATTTGTTTATCTTTTTCATCAGATATAAATTTATCTGATGAAGCTATACAACCTATCTTGGTATTCTCATATTTTTTTATACTATCATATATTAAATTACATATATTTTCATCACATTTCATATAAACTGTATTAAGTCCAAATATATATCCTAAGTCATACCCCAATGAAGTAGTATCAAAATCAAATTCAACAGTAACCTCGGACAAAGCAATATCACCTATACTAAGCTCATTTGATATGCTACCAGCAACACCTACGTTTAATATAACTTCAGGATTATATTTTAGTATCATTGTATGTGCACAAATAGCTGAATTTACTTTTCCCTCATATGATTTTGCAACTACCACTTCTACACCATCAAGAATTCCTAGATAATAGCATATATCTGCAATTTTTTCTAATTTAACGTTATGTAACATATTTTTTATAGCTTCAATTTCTAATTCCATTGCACCTATTATACCTATCATATTACTCTACTCCTTTAATACATTTCTTTTCTTTATCACTCATTTTTTCACAAGCATAACTAAGTAATATGCTAGGTAGTTTTTTTACCATATTATTCTCCTTTAAATAGCTGACCACTTTATCAGGAAATACTTTATAAAGTTCTCTTAGTACCCAACCTGTAGCCTTTTGATACAAATGGAATTTTTCATATATGACTCTATCGCAATACTTAATTACAAATTCATATTTCCCATCTCTTGCAAATTTTAATAAACAAACGATACCAATCCTTTTTTTCCATAAGTTTTCACTTGATATATACTCATTTACTTTTTTGTCAATATAGTCCTCATCAAAAAAACAAATACATTTTGAAAATATATTAGGACCTGAGATATCTGTTAAATCCCAATTATTTATATATTCAATATTTTCTTCAAAAAAGTCTAAAATTATACCCGCCTCACACTTATTTTCTATAACTTTGACTTTATTTTCTAATACAAATACTGCAAATCTCCTATAATCATGATATTTTGATATTATAAAAGCTTTGAGCAAATGAGTATCAATAAAACTCCAATTTTTAGCGCATTTTCTCATAATAGGAACTCTAACACCTATTAAAATATCACCTTTTCCATAACCATCTTCTCTAATCATTAAAAGTTTTTTATCAAACTCAATATTTGCATCTTTTGGCAAACTTTCTATATCAAATAACATATTTAATTGTATAAATCTATTTGACACTTCACTATTGCTACATTTTGTCAAATAACTTCCTATTACAAAATCATTTATTCCGTATCTAATAGGAAAAACTATTGTATCAAAGTTAACGCCACCATCAACTTCAAGTCTGATTTTTTCACATTTTGACTTTAATTTAATTATTTTATCATTAACACTTTCAATATATTTTTGCCCTCCAAAGCCTGGTTCTACACTCATTACTAAAATTATATCTGTTTTGTCTATGTAATTTTCCAGATTTTTTATGCTTGTATTAGGTTTAATTGCTATTCCAATTTCTAACTTCCTATTTTGCTTTTCCAATTTATCTTTTACGTCAATAAGTTTATTAAAATTTTTCTCAAAATTATTTATTTCTTCATGTATAATTATTCTATCAGCCCCATACAAAACAGATTTTTCTATATATCCATCTTCTAATGGTTTTTCTACCATCAAATGAACATCTGCATAAAAACCATATTTTTTTACATTTTTAATTTTTTCTATTTCAACACCAGTATTAGGCACAAACTTATTATCCATTACATCAAAATGTACAATTACACCTATTTTACTTTTTAGCTTCTTATCCATATATTCAACTAATTTTTGTAAATTATTTAGATATTTATCAACATTATCCACATTTAAAAGTGAAATTGATATATTATTTTTTATATTATACATCTATTTATACTTCCTACTTTCCTGTTCCTTAAGCACATTATACAAATACACATATCTTTCATATCTCCCCTTATCTATATTGCATTTCTCAACATTATATTTTATAGCACATACACTACTATCTTCATTTACATGTGTACAGTCTTCATATTTACATCTATAACTACTAAATTCATCATAATAATTTCTTAATGACTTATGACTAATATTAAATAGTTCATAACTTGAAAATCCAGGTGTATCTAATATATATGCTCTTTTATTAGTTTCATATAATTTTACATATTTTGTTGTATGACGCCCCTTTTGTGTTTTTCTTCCTATGTCATTTATTTCAATTTCTTCATTACTAAAAGATAATGCCATATTCTTAATTATACTAGATTTACCAACACCAGAATTGCCTGAAAAAGCTGATATTTCCCCTATCAACTTAGTTTCTAAAATTTCTATTCCATTGTTATTTTTAGCACTTACTAAAATCACATCTATTCCAATATTTTCATACACAGATTTTATATAATCAATTGTACTCTGTAATTTTTTATTTTCCTCTAATAAATCTACTTTGTTAATACATATTATGGGCTTTATTTCTTTTTGCCTACATAATATTATTTGTTTATCTAATAAATAATAATCAGGTTGAGGAGTTGCTAGAGCTAATACTATTACAAGGTTATCAATATTTGCAACTGGCGGTCTTATAATATAATTTTTTCGTTCTAATATATTTTGAATAATATATCTATCATAATTTTTCTCTACTTTAACAATATCTCCAACAACTATACTATTATTTCTCTTCACTTTACCACTTAAACTGGCATTTATTGTGTTTTTATTTTCTAATCCCTTTAGTATATATTTATTCCCTTGAATTTGTATAACTCTTGCAGTACTTTTATTCGACATAGTTTACTCCTCATAATTATACATATTATATCATGTATAGTTTTTCATGTAAAGAAAATTTTGTCATAAAATTATATAAAATATACAATAGTAGAGAATTTAAAAATTACATTTAGTTGCTAAATAGTTATAACTGTGTTAAAATATTTACTAATAAAATTATTACGTTCAATACTACTTCAATATTTAATTGATACAATATAAATTAGGTGATAAGTTTGAAAATTTTATTAATTGAAGATGAATACAGTTTAGCAGATGCTATTTCAGAAACATTGAAAAAAGAAAATTTTACCATAAATATGGTAATAGATGGTGAGGAAGGTGAAAATGAGGCTTTGACTAATGTTTATGATTTAATATTATTAGATGTAATGCTTCCAAATAAAAGTGGTTTTGAAATACTAAGAGGCTTAAGAGAAGAAAACATTACAACCCCAGTTATAATGTTAACTGCAAAATCTGAAATCTCTGATAAGCTAAATGGTCTTGAAAATGGAGCTGACGATTACATAACAAAGCCTTTTCATATGAGAGAACTGGTAGCTAGAATAAAAATTATATTAAAAAGAAATGTAAATATAAAAGATATAAATATTTTAGAATATAAAGATTTAAAATTAGATTTGAGAACTGGTAAAATGAGTTCAAATAATATTGAAATATCAATATGTGGAAAGGAATTAGAGCTATTAGAGATATTACTACTTAATAAATCCCAAATAGTTAGCAGGGAAATATTAGCAAATAAAATTTGGGGATATAATAGTGAGGCTGAATACATAATGTAGAAGTTTATGTTTCATTTCTAAGGAGAAAATTAAGACTTCTAAAGTCGAAGTTAAAAATAAGGGCTATACGAGGAATAGGATATAGGTTGGAGGAGGAAAATGATTAAAAAATTAAGTAAAAGAATTTTTTTACTAATTATGACAACATTGTCATTCATAATTCTTGGAATTATAATTTTATTTGCTTTTATAAGTTATAATAATACAATTAACGCTTCTATTTTTATGATAGACAAAATTATAAATGATGAACCTAAAAAATTACCAAATGGAAAAATAGAAAATTATAAAATAAATCCAGAAATAAATATAGATGGTCTATATAATATCTTAATAGAAAATTCTACTATTATTCAAACTTCCAACTCTCCAAATGATAAAAAGATAAATGAATATGCAATTAAAATATCAAAACAGTCTAATACTAAAGGAATAATCGGAAAGTATATTTATAAAGCTAGAAAAATAAATAAGAATACAACTGTTGTTACTTTTATAGAAAATGAAAATGCAATTTTACATATAAAAGTAATATTAATATTTTCTATAGTTATATCATTTATTTCAATTATTGTAATATATGCAATTTCAAAAAAAGTGTCCAAAATTATTGTTAAACCAGTAAAAGAGGCTTTTGAAAAACAAAAACAATTTATCTCTGATGCCTCACATGAATTAAAGACACCACTTGCAGTAATTGAAGCAAATGCAGATGTGTTAGAGAATGAAATTAATAGTAACAAATGGCTTAGATATATTCAAAATGAAATTTCCAATATGAATAAATTAATAAATGATTTACTATTACTTGCCAAAGTAGAAAATGTAGATAATCTTAAAGAATTTGAACAGTTTAATTTATCAAATGAATTAGAAATTGTGCTTTCTATGTTTGAGAGTATAGCCTATGAAAATCAAGTAGTTATAAAAAATAACATTAGTAAAAATATTATGTTAAATGGGACTAAGGAAGATGTGCAACGTATTGTATCTATTTTGTTAGACAATGCAATAAAACATACAGATGCCAAAAAAGAAGTAATCGTAGAACTAAAATGTGAAAAAAATGTAATTTTATTAGAAGTAAAAAATATGGGAAAACCAATTCCAGAAGCTGAAAGAGAAAAAATATTTGAGAGATTTTATCGTGTTGATAAGTCTAGAAATAGAGATGAAAAAAGATATGGTCTAGGACTTGCTATTGCAAAATCTACAATAGAAAAATACAATGGAAAAATAGAAGTATATTATAAAGACAGTTTCACTATTTTTAAAGTTGTATTTCCTAAATTAGATTAAATGAAATAAACTGCCAAATAATTAGATATACTCAATATAAAGTATAAACAAATTGAAAAATTGTTTATGCTTTTTTATTTTTCAATAATTATTCAATCTTTATATATTATGATATGTATGTCAAATACTTAGGAGGATAAAAAATGTATATTTTAAAAAATAGTTTTATTTCAATCATTAGAAATAAGGGCAGAAATATTTTAATAGGAATTATTATATTAGTTATAGCTTGTAGTTCTACTGTTACTTTA
Organism: uncultured Clostridium sp.; assembly: GCA_948470565.1. Classification (GTDB taxonomy): domain Bacteria; phylum Bacillota; class Clostridia; order TANB77; family CAG-465; genus CAG-465. The sequence goes on along the minus strand of CAOKPF010000038.1, from coordinate 7,280 downwards.
GCAATTAGAAATACAGCTAATAAACTAGTAAAAAATTACGAGGAAAGCAATGATATTATTGCAACAATTTCATTTGATAGAAAAGGACTTTCACAAAATTTTAAAGGAGGAGATGCTGCTCAAAAAGAAAATATAGAGATTTTTAACAATATAAAATCTTTTACAATTGATGATGTTAATAATTATGGTAATAGTGAATATCTAAATGGATATTATTACATTTATACAACTTCATTAAATAGTGATACTTTAACAAAAGCTACTGACTCATTTGAATATGAAGTAGAAAAAGTACAACCACCATCAAATGAAAATAGTGAATTTAATGGTGAACCAATAGATGATTTTGGTAGAAATAAAAATATATCAAATAGTAATACTACTATAATAACAAAATCTAAAGAAATGTTTCAAAGTTCAAGAAATTTAACAGGAGATTTTGAAATCAATGGGTATTCATCTTATGAGGCGATGACTGATTTTGTAAATGGTACATACAAAATAACAGATGGTAAAATAATAACAAATTTTAATAACAATGAATGTGTTATAAGCTTAGAGCTTGCAACACTAAATGAGGTTTCCGTTGGTAGTAAAATAACATTAAAAAATCCTAATAATGCCGAATTAACATATGATTTCACAGTAGTTGGTATCTACTCAGAAAATTCAAATACAGATGATACAAAAAATATGTATTCGCAATCTGCTAATAAAATCATAACAGGAAGTGGTATAATTGATTTATTAGTTGATGATGATGATACATTGGTAACTAATATAACACCATCATTTATAGTTAAAAGCAAAGATGTAATAGATAATTTTGCAGAAGAAGTTAAGCAAAAAGGCTTAAATGAATATTATACAATTAATACTAATTTGGAAGAATTGCAAACTTCGACTAAATCTATTAAAAATGTAAAAACTTTTGCTACAACATTTTTAATAATTACATTATTCATCTCCTCTATTGTGCTATTTGTAATTAACATGATAAATATTAGAGAAAGAAAATATGAAATTGGTGTATTTAGAACTATTGGAGTTAGCAAATTTAAACTAACTATGCAATTTGTTTTAGAACTACTTATAGTAAGTACTATTATGCTAGTTATTGGTGCTACCTGTGGAAGCTTTTTATCAAAACCAGTAGGAAATATATTACTTCAAAATGAAATAGAATCTACAAAAGTTGAAGAACAAAAAATATCCGATAATTTTGGTAAAGCACCAATGGATATGATGCTAAAAGAAAATACAAAAGTCCAAGAGATTAATAAAATTGATGCCATAGTAGATTTTTATGTTATAACACAATTACTTATTATAGGGATACTTTTAACATTGATTAGTAGTATAGCTTCAATGATAAACATTCAAAGATTTAGTCCACTTACTATTTTGAAAGAGAGGTCTTAATTTATGGGAATATTGAAATTAGAAAACGTAGGATATAGATATAAAGATGCTACAAAAGATACTTATGTTTTTAATAATATAAATTATGAATTTGAACAAGGAAAAATTTATGCAATTAGAGGAAAAAGTGGAAGTGGAAAAACTACACTATTGTCACTTCTGACAGGACTTGAAAAATGTACAAATGGAAGAGTATTATATGAGGGAAAAGATTTAACAAAGATGAATTTGGATAAATATAGAAATACTGATATTGGCATTGTGTTTCAAAGTTATAATTTATTACCAAGATTAACTGCAATAGAAAATATTATATTATCTATTGATGTAAGTGGTATAAAAATAAAAGATAAAAGGAAAAAGGCATTAGAACTTATCAAAAATGTTGGTTTATCAGAAAAACATGGTAAAAGAAAAATTTTAAAACTTTCCGGTGGAGAACAGCAAAGAATTGCTATTGCAAGAAGCTTATCATATAATCCCAAAATAATAATTGCAGATGAACCAACTGGTAATTTAGATACTGACACTGAAAATGAAATTTTAAAAATATTTGAAACCTTAGCTAAAAAAGAAAATAAATGTATTATAATAGTTACTCATTCACAAAATGTTTGCAATAAAGTTGATATTGTATACGAATTGGGAAATGAAGATAGTTTAGTAAGTAAAAAATAGACAATATCGTTAAAAAATTAGTATATTATAAATAAAAAAAATATATAATGTTTTTTGAAAGATTTGAAAAATACTATATTTACAAGTATAAAAACTAAATTTTCATAATGTATAACCTGTAAAATAGATACATAGTTATTTTCCTATGTATCTATTCTTTATTACTATATATAATTTAACTAGTCTTGTATTTTGTATACTCCCATTTACATATTTTTTATACTTTATATGCAATTTTAATCCTAATAACAAACGAATGACTAGAACACTAATTTCTAGTCATTTTTATTTTAAAATATTCTTATTATATCATTATATGTTACTATTAACGTCAGTCCTATAAGTAAACCAAATCCAACATATGATATTATTGCTTCTGCTTTTTCAGAAACTTTTTTCCTTGTAATAGTTTCAAATAAAACTATTACAATTTTTCCTCCATCAAGTGGAGGGAATGGCATAACATTTGCAACACCAACTGCCAAACTTATAATTGCCATTAAATCAAAAAATTCCAATACTCCACTTGATTTTGACACTACTTCACCAATTCCAACTATACCTGACATATCTTTTACACTAACTTCACCTTGAAATAATTTTACATATGAGCCAACTATATTTTTAAAATTAGCTCCAACATAAGCCATTGCAAGTGATAAATTAGTTTTTACTTCCTGTGTCATACTTATACCTAAATCAAAGTTAGCTTTAGCTTTTGGAGTTACCGTTTTATGAATAACTTCTGTTCCTCTTTGAATTTCAAAATCAAGTTCATTACTAGCATTCTTTTGTACTATATCTATTATATCACTAGAGTTATTGGTTGATGTTCCATTTATTGATATTATTTTATCTCCTGCCTTTATTCCTGCTTCTTGTGCAGAATTTCCAGAAGCTACCATACTAACTTCATTACTAACTGAATTTCCATCATTTTCTACTACAAATGAAACTCCAATATATCCTATTGTTTTTATAGCATCATTAACTATAACACTATTTTTCTTACCATCTCTTATATACTCAACTTCTACACTACCATTATCATTAGCTACACTCATATTTAAAATCTGTGTCCAAAGTTTTACTCTTTCTCCATTAATTGAATATATTTCATCACCAACTTGTATTCCTGCATTTTTTAATACTGAATTTTCATCAAGTTCCACTATCTTTGTATTATATGAAGTTGTTAAAAATGCAATAAATACAAATATAGAAAATGCAAGTATTGCATTAAATAACGCTCCTGCTACTAAAACTAATATCTTTTGTACAGGATTTTTCTTCGAAAATGAAGTGTCACTATCAGACGCTTCTCCCTCTCCTTCTATTGCACAATACCCTCCAAGTGGTATACATCTTAATGAATACATAGTACCTTTATATTTTTTCTGAAAAATCAATGGTCCAAATCCTACTGAAAATTCATCTACTCCTATTTTAAACATTTTTGAAAATAAAAAATGTCCAAATTCATGTATCGTAGCAACTATCCCAAGTATTAAAATAAGCTTAACTATGGTTATTAAAAAACCTATTATACTAGTAAGCAATTTCCTACCTCCTTTACATAAACATATATATTTTAAGAAACATATATACTACTGGTGCAACAAACAGTACACTATCAAATCTATCTAATATTCCGCCATGCCCTGGCATTAAATCGCTAAAATCCTTAATTTCACAATGCCTTTTTATAATTGATGCTGAAAAGTCCCCAAATTGACTAGCTATACTTACAAATATTCCTGCAATTATCATATATATAATGTTAAAATTAAAAGCAAAATATACATTCCCTATATATGTTATTAAAATATATGAAATAACTGTACCTATAATTCCAGCAATAGAGCCTTCAACAGTCTTTTTTGGACTAATACTTGGACATAATTTCTTCTTACCAAATTTTGAGCCTACTAAATAAGCAAATGTATCACAAGCAAATGCTCCTAAAAATACATACCATATAAGTAATCTACCATTATCCATAGAAACGATTAGTTTCAAAAAAGAAAATAAGAATGGTATATATAATGCTGACATGACTGTTATTGCTACATCTATTATACTATGTTTCAGTCCTGTAACAATAATATATACAAATGTAGCTATTAAAATTGTTGGAATACACATTCTTAAAATAACTAATTTGTATTCATAATCAATAAAATTCCCTATTAGTAAAATTGGTAAACAACTTGCATAACTAATAATACTTACTGGATTATATCCTTTATTTTTAAATGCTTTATTATACTCATATATTCCCATAATAGATAAAATAAATATAGATATTGTATCTACTATAGGAATATTTAACATTACTATAACGACTAACACAATAACAAATATTGTGCCAGTTACAACTCTCTTAATCACTGTATCAACCTTACCTCACTATATTTCCATTAATTCCTTTTCTTTATCAGTAATTCTATTATCAATTATATCAACATATTTATCTGTAATTTTTTGAATTTTTGCCTCTGCAATTTTTAACTCATCTTCTGTCATTTCACCATCTTTTTGTAATGATTTTGCTTCATCAATTACATCTCTTCTTATATTTCTTATTGCAACTTTAGTATCCTCTCCCATTGATTTTACTTGTTTAGACAATTCTTTTCTTCTATCCTCCGTAAGTTCTGGAAATGTAAGTCTTATTGAATTACCATCATTTATAGGGTTTATTCCTATATCCGATTGTTGAATTGCTTTATTTACAGCTCCAATAATACTTTTATCCCAAGGAGTTATAAGTATTTGTCTTGCCTCTGGAACTGATATTGTTCCTACCTGATTTACAGGTGTCATAGCACCATAATATTCAACCATTACTTTATTTAAAATTGCAGGATTTGCTCTTCCTGCCCTTATATCTGATAACTGTTCTTCTAAATGTAATATAGTTTTCTCCATTCTATCTTCTAATATACTATAATCCATTAAAATACCTCCATTAATATATATAATATTATACAACATATTAGAAAAAAAGCAAGTAAAAATTATATATATTAAAAAATATATTCAATTATATTTTAACTAGATTTTATTAGTACTATAATATTTTAATGATAAATATAACATTATTTTAAATTTGATTATATTATATAGTATTCATAACTTGACTACAAACAAAGATATATCAAATTTATCGATGTCTCTTTTTAACTTAGGGTAGTCTACTTTATCTACCTAAGATTTTTTATTTAGGGATATAATAAGATACACTAAAAAACCATATTAAACAGTAAAAAATATATACAATAAAATTTTCAAAAGAACAATGTTCATCGTAATATAATATATATAATAAAAAACGACTAAATTTAGCCGTTTTTTCTAAAACATTTTTCAACTTATTTAACTACAAACTCACCTTCATATGAAATAGGCAAGTAATACTCAAAATCCATATTAACTAAATCATCTGGCAAAAAATTATTATTTTCCAAATAATATTCTTCTGATGTTAATACACCCTTTTACAATTTAAATGATTTTAGCCCATAATGCTTGGCTATATTCATTTTATTTTTATCTATAAATTCCAAAAATTCCTGTTTATCTCCTTTAAAAAACATGTTTTTAAATATGACCAGTTGATTACCATTAGCATAACCAAAAATAGGAAAATCAGCTCTAGCATCATTTGGAATACCAGCCTCTACTACTAATTCTCTAAAATCTTTTGTATTATCTTCAAAATAATGGACTTGCGCATCAAAATACGCAAATTTATGTATTTTACCCATAAATTTTCTCATATTCCGTTCCTGATTTGCTTCATACTTATCATTCAAATCAATAAGCATATTATACAGTTCTTCTAATTTCCTTATAACCTTATTTTTTTCATCGGAATAGTAAAATAATTCTATCTCTATAGAATCGTATACTATAATATACTTTTTTGCAATATATTTTTTTCCTCTTTTTTCTACAAAAATCTTAGAACTTCTCAGCGCTGTTCCAATAAGACTAGCTATATGTAATTTTGTTGTTTTTATCTCCTTATTTTCATTACTTGTATCTTTCATATAATAGATACCTTCTTTTTCATATACAATGTATACATTATCAGCTACAATGATATTTGCTATTTTCATACCCTTTTCCTCCTATATATTAATATTTAGATTTAATTATTGTATAAAAATTATACCAAATTTCTAGCAAAAAATCAAGTATTATGTCAAATTTAGTGTGATTTAACCTAATAGAAATATAAAATATAGTACTTTTTCAAAAAGTATAGAAAAAGCACATAAAATATGATAAAATATTGTCACCACAACAAAAACAAATCATATTATATGTGCTATAAATTTATTTTAACATATTCTGTTCTAAATTTAAAGTACTTTTTAATAATTTTTTGTTTTTGTTGGTAGAAAGGAAGGATTAATTTGAAAAATTATAAGTTTAAAAGAAATCAACAAATTCAAAAAATGATTGATACTTTAAAGTTAGGAGGTCGAAGCAACAAAACTATTTGTAACTATGTTCATGCTATTAATAGATTTTTAAACTATTTCCACAATCATGATATTTCTTTACTCGATGAAACTGATATTGTTCAATATATGAAGCATAACTATTTAGATAAAAATTGCTCTTCTAGTACATATAATATTAATATAAGTGCCATTAAATATTTTTATTCAGTAAATTTTAATAAAGAATTTAATAATAAGTTACTTCCACATGCAAAACTTAAAAAAAATTCCTAATACTATTGGTAAAGATTTATTTGACTAAATTTTTTATAGGGAAAAAAATTTAAAATATAAATGCTTTTGGCTACTTGCATACTACTATGAAAAAATATCCCTTAATTATGAAAAAAGATACAATATCCCTTTCCCCAAAAACAATTGAAATTCATGAAAAACTTCAAAATGACATGTTTTTGTAATATTATTTTTGTTTATGATAAAATAAAAGTACAGAAAAAGTGGAAAGTAAAAGTACACAATTTTCTGTACTTTTTGCTACATCAAAAATATGGTATAATTATGTTAAGTCTTTCTTGAAAAATAGATATAAGGAGAGTGATTTAACATGAGAAAGGATGTAGAAAATTTAATTCAAATGATTGGAGGTGAAATTGTCAACAACTCTGCACTTAAAGTACAGAGCTTGTTTTGCGGACTGAAAGTCCT
>CAOKPF010000037.1 GCA_948470565.1 uncultured Clostridium sp. | reverse complement strand
TACTTAAATTTACTTTTTTGCCATTGGGGTTCTTAACAACACAATCAAAAAAATGAGAATTTTTTCGCCAGCAAGTAATAACTATTTCTTCAAAATTATTAGCATTTTGGCTTAAAGTTACTGTGCCTGCTGTACCACTAGTATTTTTGTATAACTGTACATTAAGCAATTTGTTTACTTGTGTTCCTAAGTTTGTAATATCTGTTGTATTAGTTGCTATATTACTTGTATTTGTATTTATTTTACTAGTATTCTGCTCTATTTTCTCATTTAATTGTATTGCAACATCTTCATTTAGTATATCTTTTATATTATTAAACCAATTTGTAAATTCTTGTTCAGATGGAATTGTAAAACCATCAAACCATGTTTTATACTCATTTTCAGATTTTTTCTTTTTTTCTGAAAACCATGTTACATATTGGTTAAATAATGTTGTTGTATCAAGTTGTTCTACTACACCTGTTACAATTCCACATAAATTTTTATTTAGCCTTGTATCTGTTATGTTTGCTTGTGTAACAACAGATACATTCTTCCCTACTGTTATATCAGCTAATCCTAATTCGAAAATGTTTGAATTTCTTGTTAGACTTTTTGCTACTGGATTAGAAGCAGGAATGCCTTTTAATACAGCAAGTGTGATATTTCTATCTTCAATGCTTAATCTTGCAACAAGCCTATCAATTCTTGGATAACTTATATCTGATTTTTCTAGTGTTACAGTTTCTCCTCCCTCTTCAGTTTTACCTCTATATCCATTTATAAAACAACTACCAGTCTGTACTAGTAAACTCATTCCACTATCTGCTATAACTTGCATACCAGTAGAAGGATTAGGATATATACCATTTCCTATGAAATCTGCAAAAAATTCTGCAAAAAAAGAAGCCTCCTCAGCTCTGTCGTATACTGGATTTCCGTAGTCATCATACCCTGTAATATTGCTATTAAAAAAACCACTTCTCATTATTTAATCACCTTCTTTATATTATAATCATCTCCAAAAACAATCTCTGTTGTCTCGTTACCATTTTCAATAACGTTAGTTATCTCCACAATTCTATTATCAACATTTATTCCCAATTCATTATTTTTGTACATTACTATATCTCCTAAATTATAATCAGTACCTAATTTTAAATTTGCTTCATCATCAATTTCAAATTCTACTACCTCGACTTTGTTATGTTCTTGAAGCTTTTCTTCACCTCTTTGTTTAAGCATTTCTATATATTCACTGTTGGTCACATCTTCATCTTGCTGTAAATCTCTTGCATCAACATATAATTCTTTTCTTTCTTCGTTATCTCCAACATGATCTACTTCTACAACAACCCTATTTCCTCCAACTCCCTCTCCTGCAACGTAAGCAAAATTCTTGTATTGTGTTTCGTCCGTTGAATATTTGTCATTTTGTATATTATCAAAATCCTTACAAAACATTGCCCATGAATTTATTGCTTGATTATCTGTTCTATCTAACCCACTCCATACATTAAATGTTAAAGTGTCATTTTCATAATCATAATCAATATTATAAGACAAACCATCTAATTTTAATAAATTATACAAGGCTGTCTCAATATCATCTCCTGTATTTTGATAAACTCTTTTCTGCCCTAATCCCTTGTATTCGCCAAGTTGCAGATTACCATTAAATAGCGGTTTTTCACAATTTATACAATTAGTAAGTACTATTTGTCTTGCAATTTGCTCGGTAGTACCTGTATACGTCTGTGTCGTTTTTATAACTCTATCTGATAAATTGGTTTCTAAAAATCTACCTGTAAGCACTACTGTTGTATCTGTATAATTAGAATTGTATCCCATTGTTTCAATTTTTGCAGTTTCTCTGTATTTTTTACAATATAAGTATTTTGCATTATTATTTTTTATATCCATATATTCATCTATTAGAGTTTCAAGAGAAAAATTTCCTGTTTCAAAATATTTACCAGTCCATGCAAAACTTTTATAACTATCTATTATATTGCAAACATTAAAATTTTCATCTAAAAAAATTAATTCCATTTATACCCCCAAATACTTCTTATAGAAATATACATTTACTTCCATATTTTCATATCCCTCATCAGACTCGTATTTCATTATGTTATCTCCTCTTGCAAGACTAAAAAAGGTAGTCTTTCTGTCTGTATTATGAATTATATTTACACCATTTAATTTTACACTTTTTTTTCTTCGATTTGTGTTTATAACCAATTCATCATTTAACTTCATTTCTGTTTTAACTAATATAAACTTATCATTTAACAATATTTTAGGATTAGTCACTCCGCCATATTTGGCTTTTATATGTATTTGGCAACCAACTTCACAGTCACCGTCATTTTGTAGTAGAACATTATTATTGTAAGTCTTATATCCCATTATTTTACCCTTATTACTTACAATTGCTAATGGAAAAGCAAATTGCTTTGTTATTGTTGCAATATTTTTACCAAAATCATCAATCGACTCGAAATATGGATCTGGACATTCTAATATAATTTCAAATTGTTGGAAATCATACAAATTTGAATTAGTAAATCTAAAAGAAGATACTACATATAATATCTTCTTTTTATTACCATTTCTATTTACTTTTAACACTCCATCATATTTAGGATTAAAAAAACTAATTAATTTCTTTCTATTAATATCTTCGTTTTCATTTTTATTTATATCTCCTTTAATTATTATTTCCCTTGGCTCTATTTTTTTATTTGTTACAATTTTACCGTCTTGATTACTATCTATACTATTTATAGTATATGTACTTGCTTCAAGCCCTCCTACGGAAATAATTTTAAATTCTGTTGTCTTACCCATACTTATACTTTTTTCTTGGCTACTAAAATCTAATTCAAGTATATTATCAGATGCCATAAGCTACCCTCCTTAATGTATTTTTAGTTTGTTTTGCAATCTCGTAAGGAGACTCTGTTTTTTCGTAGAAATTTTGTGTTACATTTATACCATTATCATTGTTATTTTCTATAACTTGACCATTTCCAGAAGCAAATTTAATATTTGCTTCTGCACTTATATTACTTGTCAATTTTGCCGTTTCAAGATTTATGGCAGACTGCATCTTATTATAAGCTTTAGTTATGTCTAAACCACTAGCTAATTTATTAGCTAATTTTTCACTTGCGTTATATAATTTTGGTGAGCTTTTTTCTAAAGTCTTACTCAAACCTTCAACCATATCTGGCATCCATGTTTCGTAGTCGCGAAGCGGTCCTTCATCTGGTCTTGAGAAATGTAAAAAGCCTTTTACTTTATCTGCTATTCCTGAAGCTGCACTTCCTATATTTCCAACCATACCTTTTATACCATCTATAAAGCCATTTATCATATCTTTTCCCCATTCAAGTGCTTTTCCTGGCAATTGTTTTAACTCTTCCCATATTGTTGTTATTATCTCTCCTGCTGCCTCTGTTAGTTTAGCAAGGACTGCACCAATTCCTGCAACCAATGATGTAATTACTTCACCGTCCCGCTTCTAATATTGCTGGCATATTTTGTGCCAAAACTTGCACTATAGTTGTTATTATGGTAGGTAACATTCTAATAAGTTGTGGTATTGCTTGTATTAACCCATTAATTAAAGTTATTAATATCTTTATTCCAGCATCTATAATTACAGGTAAATTCTGAGTTATTACATTAATGATTGTAGTTATTATAGTTGGTAACATATCTACCAATTGCGGAATTGCATTTACTAATCCTTCTATTAAAGCTATTAATATTGTTATTCCTGCATTGATTATATTCGGTAATTGTTGAGTTATAATATCACACACAGTTGTTATTATAGTTGGTAGCATTGCAATAAGTTGTGGTATTGCATCTACTATACCTTGTATTAAATTGACTAATAGCTGTATACCAGCTTCAATTATTAGTGGTAAATTTTGTATTATAGCAGTAACTACAGTAGTGAGTAATTGTAGTGCCATAGGTATTAATGTTGGCAATTGTTGCGATAATCCTGTAACTAAGGAACTTATTATTTGTATCCCACCTTGTATAATTACAGGTAAATTAGCTATTAAAACGTTTAAAAATGTCTGTAATAATTGACTGCCTTGTTGAATTAACTGTGGAATTGCTGTTACTATTCCATTTACTAAGTTTCCTATAATAGTAGGACCTTGTTCAATCATCATAGTTGCAATTTCATTTATTTTTTCTCCGAATTGCCCTTGTAACAATCCTAGTCCCACTACTACTAATCCTATAATAGCAGCTATATTAAACATTTTTGAAAATACAGCTAAAAATTGCCCAGTCTTTTTTAAAATTCCACTAAACGCTCCACCAAAAGCTCCTGTAATTTTACTTAATCCAGCAGAGAAATTTGGAGCAATAGCATTAAACATTGTACTTATTTTAGTCATTCCTGCTGCGACAATAATTTGTAAACTTCCAAACATAGTTGAAAAATCAAATGGCAATAATTTTACTATTTTTCCTCCAAAGTTTGAAAATACTTTTCCAAATGATGTTAAAGATGTTGCAATTTTATCTCCAAAATTAAAAAACATATTACTTATATTGCCTAATCCTTTACTAATAATAGAACCATCAAGCATCGTTTTAAAGCCACTATTAATAGTTCCAAATAATTTTTTCGAACTTTCACCAGTAGAGCGCATACTTTTTCCCATATTACTAAATGCTGTTTTCATAGTACTTAGACTTGGTATACTGCCTGTTATCTTTTCTAATACACTAGCACCACTACTAAGTCCCTTAAACGCATCTGAAAGTGTATTTGCACCAGCTCCTACTCCTAATAATATAGGTCCTGCACTCGCTAATTTGAATATAGTACTTCCTAATTTTTCTAATTCCTCTGTACTCATACTTCCAAGTTTTTCAGTCAATATTTTTATAGAATTAGTACATTTATCTATTAATGGGCTAATTTCTCCAAATATTCCTTTAAATACAGGATTTAACTTAGTAAGTAATGCAGAAGCACTTTTTACAAGCTCTTTTAACGGCGTTTCAAAATTATCATATATAGATATTCCTACACTTTCTAGGTTTGATTTAAATAATGTTACTGCACCTTTCAAATTATTATTCATGGTATCAGCCATCTGTTTAGCTGCACCATCAGCGTTATTTATTTGGTTAGTTAAGTTTTCAAAATCTGCATCACTTGCATTTACAATTGCAAGCAACCCTGACATTGCTTCTTGTCCTGCGATACTTGAAGCCATTTCCACTTTTTGTGTACCACTTAATTTATCAAATTTATCTCTTAATTCTACTAAAACTGTATTTAAGGGTTTTATATTTCCACTTGTATCTTTAATACTAAAACCTAATCTGTTTAATGATTGTGCTGCTTCTTTTGGAGGATCTACTAATCTAGTTAGCATTGCACGCAAAGCCGTACCTGCCTGCCCCCCTTTTATTTCTGCATTTGCCATTAATCCTATAGCAACCGCAGTATCTTCAACACTATATTTTAACGCACCTGCAAGTGGAGCTACATATTTAAATGTTTCTCCTAATAAAGAAACGTTTGTATTACTACTAGAACTAGCCTTTGCCAAAACATCTGCAAAATGCGAACTATCTTTTGCAGATAGTCCAAAAGCAGTAAGTGCATCTGTTACAATATCTGATGTATTTGCTAAGTCTTCACCTGATGCAGCTGCTAAATTCATAATACCTTCTACGCCATTTAGCATATCCTCTGTTTTCCAGCCTGCCATTGCCATATATTCAAAGGCTTGCCCTGCTTCTGTTGCACTAAATTTGGTTATGCTTCCCATCTCTTTTGCTTTTTCTCTTAGTGCTTTTAATTCATCGCCAACTGCTCCAGATATAGCACTTACTTTACTCATTTGACTTTCAAAACTTGCACCAACTTTTACAGCATATGTAGCCAATCCTGTTAATCCAGTAGTAACAATGCTAATTTTCTTGCCTACACCTGTGGCTAATTCTCCAATCTTACTAAATCCATTAGCAAAAGTTGACAATGTTTTGCTAGCATTTGGCAAAGCACTATTTATAGTTGATTTTAAACTTTTCAAGCCTTTTTCTAATTGATCTTTTGTAAGTGTTACTTCAATTGTTACTGAACCATCACTTGCCATTTTCTCACCTCATTTCTAAAGTAAGTCAGGCTCATTGGCTCAATTTAAAGACTTTTATTTATTTTTATTTCTATTTCTTTTTTGCAGTTTTTACACAAAAAAAAGACACCTTTTGAACAAGCGTCTTTATTATATTTTACTATTTTCTTGCCACAATAAGGACAAATATACCATTTCTTCATTTTTATACCTCTACCAAAAAGCATTACCAAAATCAGCCTCTTTTTGTTCTTGTGTCCTCATATCTGGCAATGCATATAACTGTTTTAACTTTTTTAACCTTTTTCTCTCTTCTTTGTCCTTTACTGTTCTTAAATCTAATGCTCTATAGCCCATTATTTCTACTATTTTTGTTTCTTTACTTAATCCATCAAACATAGCTCTAAATTTCCACCAATGCAAATCTTCATCTTGCAAATCTATTTTATATTGTTGCATAAATGCACTATATATATAATTATCATCAAATTCATAGCTATAAATTTGTTTATTTCCATTGTTATTATTTTCTACTTTTTTATTTGAATTGATCAATTCTTTTCCGCATCTATAGAACCATAATATATCTTCTATTGCTTTTTCTATATCTGTTATTTGCTCTATATTTGGATAATACAATTCTATTGCTTGTATTACTTTTTCTTTCTTACTAATATTCCTATCTTGCATTAACATTTCAAACAGCATTGATGTTCTACAATCTGTATTAAAATCTATATTACCTATTCTATCCTTAACTATGTCTGATATATTATCTATTATTATACTCATTATTTTTTGGATCTTCTTGCTGCACGGTTAGGACTATATTTGTTTTTTATATTAGTTATCTCATTTTCAAATTCTTTGTCTTGTTCTAATTTACCTTTTATCAGATCCTCAAATGCTATCGTACAACTCTTTAAATTAGTTTTTTCACCAAAGATTTTTTTAGATGCTCCTTCTCCAAAAATTTCATCAAAACAATCAAAAATGATTTTACAATTATCTCTTATAGCCTCGGATGCTTTTTTACCATTAGTTTTATATTCATTTAGTAATTTTTCCGCTTTTCCATATGCTTTTTCAAATCTCTCCATATCGTCTGCATCATTAAAATCAAATTCTAGTTCTGTATTTAATATTTTTACTATATTGTTCATTATTTTTCCTCCAAATCTTCAATAATAATATCATTTACAAGCGCAGTTCTATTATCCTGCGCTTTCATTGGGTGTATTATTCTCATCGGCTACAAATGTACATTTCTTTCCATCTGATGTCACTGTTGCTCTACCTGTTATTATATCCCCATTAGCTCCAAAAGTACCACTATATTGGTAAGCATCAGTACCATCTCCATCGCTATCTGGAAGGATTGAATATATTCTCTTTTTAGCTTCATAACTTCCATCTGTATTTTTATTGTTAAAATCAACTGTTACTATTGGTGCAGTTTCTCCTACTTTTTCTAAATCATGTATTTCTGCTATTTTTTCGTGAATTTTATTATTTGTATATCTATCAAAGCCATATGCTATCTCTGTTGAATATCCTGTTACATCTTTTCTTGATGATTTTTCATCAACGTATCTTCTTTCATATGTTGATGCATTTGATGATTTACCACTATCTGTAAAACCTGTCATTCTTAGAAATTCCTCTGCATCATTAGTTAATCCCATAAAATTAACCTTATCAGCCCTATTGTACAATTTTTCCTCTAAATTTTCGCTTTTTGTTGTATCTGCCATATTATTACCTCCTTTTGGCACTAAAAAAGAAGCTATATTGCTTCTTGTCTATATACTACCTGCATTTGTATTACATATATTACGCTGGTTGCTGTTTTACCTAAAATATAACCGTGGACTTGTACACTTTATCCATTGTATTCCTTTTATTTTAGGTAAAACTCTATTTCTATTATTTACTTCTATCCAACACATAAAATCTTCACAAAACTTTGAATTTACTAGGTTGTCTATTGCCCTGCTTGATAATGGAACTTGTACCGTAAAATCAAATGCTATTTGTTTTAATGTACTTCCATCACTATATTGCTTATAAACTGGATTTAAGGGTGTTCTATCAACTGAATAACTTACTATATCATCTTCCAAATAATCTACGTTTATTTTACCATTTTCAAGTAAATTACATGTTTCAATGTACTCTGTTATTAATTCCATCTCTGATTTATTTTCCATTTTTCTTTATAAACTCCTTCAAATTTTTACAAATTTCTTCGCCTTTATCATCCCACATACGTTTATCCCAATGTGCACCTCTTTTTGGTGCGCCATTATATTTAAAATCCCTGTCGCTTTTTATCTTTTTAACATTGCTTCTTGAATACCATTTGTCATTCTTTTTATCATAAAATCCGCCAACCTTATATTCTGGATCTACCATTATTTTGCCATGATAATGTATTCTTGCATATGGTGCTATATATCTTATCGAGTGATTATCTGGATAATCTTTCGTATTCTTTAATGTTCCTTTTTTAAATGGAACATATGGATCTGAGAAAGCGTCAACTTCATTCCTAAAAGCCTTAATAACTGGTCCATCATCTTGTAAACCATGTCTTTTTATTATTTCTTTTACTGGATCTATATCAATCTTTACTTTGAAATTTCCACTTGACATTATTCTGATACTCCTATCTTATAATGTTGCAAGTTGCCTTTTCTATTATCATCTATACTTAATATTCTATATACTTGATATTTCTTTTGCAATTCCAACAAATTATAATTATCTTTTACTATTCCTTCTATTACAATATCTTTAGTAGTTATATTTAGCTTTTCCTCTGTTGGTATAGTTATAGAGCCGGTAGAACCTTTTTCAAGACCGTTTATCTATTAAATTAACTTTTTTATTATGTCTAAAATAAACTTGTTTAAAATAAATCATTGTTACTTTGTCATTATTTTCAAAGTGGTATACTGTTATTTGATGTATAAAAAATCTTTTATTCATAGCTAATCACCCCTATATAATAGATAATTCCCATCTTTTCCAATTACATTATATAGATTATCTCTTAATATACTTTTTTTGTTTTCCTCATAATCCTGCTTTATTTCTTCTGGTGTAGCGTAACTTTCACTCCACCCCTCTATATTTTGTGATTTTAAAATGTCTATTTCGGATAGCTTTTTATTTCTTTCAATTAATAAATCAACAATTAAGCAAGTAGTATATTTAACCTGCTCTGGAATATTATTTATGTCAATTCTTCCAAAAGTATTTCTGTTAATATAACTACTTGCTTCTATTACTAATCTATTAAAATTGCTAGGTATGCTTTCTGCTTCTAGCAAACTAATGTACTCTTTTTGGTTTATATATTTAAGCATACCCTATCACCTACTTATTAGTTTCTTTTAATTCTTCAAGTTCTTTTTTTAAAGCTTCATTCTCTGTTTTTAATTCTTCAAGTTCTTTTTTGTTTTTTTCTAGCTCTAATTTTATTTTTCTTACTTCATTGTCATTGTTTTTGGGAGCTTTTTTATTTGCTCCCATTCCTACCATTCTACTCATATATAATTCCCCTTTCTTAAGCCTTGTGACTTAGGTATATACCTGCTACTTTATTTTTATATACGTCTACTATTCCATATTTTCTATACTTAGAGATATATGAATCACTATCTGGATTATTTTCTGGTAATATTATGTTACTTGCAATATGTTTATCGTATTTTATTATTGCTGGCTTGTGAACAATCATAAAGTTAATATCCTTACCAGTTGCTGCCTTTTTATAATGTCCTAATTCTTCACCTTCACTTTTTCCATCTAATAAATCAATGGCTGTATAAAATCTTGATTGTGGTACTTTTTTCTTTATGGAAAATGCATTTAGCGCTTCCCTTGATTTAATGGTATCTAACGCCATTACACTATTTAATAATGTTGGGGTAGCGTATAGTATTCTTCCCTCTTCTGGAACTTCATCTTCGTCCATTTTGTTTTTGGCTTCTAATAGCGCTGTTAAGAACTCTATTGCATCTGAGAATGTAGTTGGTGTAGCTTTTGAAATTCCTTCTATTCCTGCTAAAGTTGCAAACGTAAATGCATCTGCTTCTGGTGCTACTTTCTCTTTTTGTAATGTAGAACCTGCCATACCAAAAGCTATATCAAAGCTTTCTTGATCGTCCATTGTATCAACACTTATTTTAGTACCTCTGTCATAATTATATGTTGCTGTTTTCCATACTAAATCAACAGCTCCTTTTGTATAACCTGAATTCCTTGTATAATCCCCCAAACCTGTTATGTTTATTTGTGGATATAAAATCTCGTTTGCATTTGCCCCAGCTCTTACCATTCTTGGATCTCCTGTTAAATCAGCTGTAACAGATGCACCTCTGTATACTTCATCTAATAAATCTGTATAATTTTTTGCTAATGCTATATTATTTGGCATATTCTTTCACCTTTTCCTTTCCTATTTTATTTTTTAGGACCTAATCCCATAGCAGCTCTTAATGTATCGTCGTTTGAACTGCCATTATTTGTACCTGGTGTACTATCTGAAAAACTTGGTTTTGGCTTGTCATCGCAAAATGCATCTGCATACTGTTCTTTAAAGCCTTTTACTAATTCTTCACCGCCAAGTAATGTATCTCCATCAAACTTTAGTTCTTTTTCTTTAATTCTAGAGATAACTGCTTTTTTGTAGATATCATTTTTTAGCTTTAATCCATCTACATACTTTTCAAGCTTATTATTTAGCTGTATTTCAGCTAGCTGAGCTTTGTGTTCATTTTCTGCTGTTTCATACTTTGTTTTATAATCCTCAGCAGCTTTTTTGATAGCTTCTATATCCATAGATTTATAACTATCAATTTCCTTATTTGCATTATCTAATAATTCTTTTGTATTATTAACTTCTGCCTTCAAATCGATATTTTCCTCTTTATACTTTTGGATTTCTCTACCACTTTCAGCTTGAATATTTTGGATTTGTTCATCGGTTAATCCTAAACCTTTTAGAAATTCTACTTTCATAAGTTCTATTCCCCTTTCACTAAACTTTTTTGAGTGGTCGTTACCACTTGTGTGTTACATTTTAGGTCTATAACTTTGACCTAGTTTAACGTGATTTCGCACATATAAAAAGAGACTAGATTTTTACTTCTAATCTCTTATTAACTCTTTACATATAAAAAAAGAACTAAATTTTACTCTAATTCAATTTATCTTTTATATATTTATAATTAATATTGTCTTTATCTATATTTCTCTTTGGACAGTCATATCTATCACCATAAGCATACTCCTTTGGTCTTTCACCATATACTTTACATTTCCAATCACTTAAAATGTTCTTACACGATTTGCATACAGGTGTAATAACATCAAAAACTGGATCGTTTTCTTTACTCATACTATTACTTACTTCTTTACTCATTCAATTACCTCCATGTCAAAATAATATTTATTTTCTTTATATTCTACACTATTTACTCTAAATTTAGTATTTCTTTTTAATAATACTTCCTTTTGATACTTGTATTTATCCACTGCATAAGGTTCTATATCTAAAGCACCTTTAAATCCCTGTGGCACTCTGATTTTCATTATTATGTTTCTTCCTAATTCTTCTGCTTTTTTTCTACTTGTAGAAATAAAAGCTCTATCCCTAATAATTTTTTGTGCCAAATTCATTATTTCTTCATGTGATACTTTACTCTTATTTTCAAAACCTGCTATACTTTGAATTATTGTACCTCTATGTACTATCATACTTTCTTTTAAAGGTTCTACTTTTTGAATTGCATTATCAAGTGTATTAATTTTTTCTTGTACATCATTTGAAATATTATTAAGTCTTAATGATTTATTTATTATAGTTGCATCAAACCCAGTATAACTTTCAATAGTTTCTTTTTCTTTATCAGTTAACATTATACTACTTCCTTCACCATTTTTCAATTCTTCTAGCTCTTTATCAGTATAAACTATTCCCATTCCATCAAAATAAGGGAACATGCTATGTCTGCAATTCCACCCTCCAAGTCCTGCTCCAGTGCCATATCCTGTAACTTCTACTAAACTAGGATATTTTTTACTTTCTCCACTTCTACTATATATTTTACCTTGCCATTTCGCATGTTCAGGTCTTGCACCGCTATGAGCTGTTACTTGTACTAAATCACAACCGCATTTCTTCTGCTCTTAGTTCTTGCATTTTCAAACATGTCTGATTTACACCTGTCATAACAGCTCTTTTTACTGCACTTTTTACATTTAATTTATATTTACTAGGATATTCCACCTGAACATTGCCTAATTCTTTTATTGCTTTATTTATAACTGTATTATAATCAAAAGCACCGCTTGCTATTTGCATATACGCTTCATCGCATGCTTGGATAAACTTTTTTTGACTTGTATTAGCTGTTGTTAATGTTAAATTATACAAGCTACCATTTGTTTTACTTAAAGTATTCTTTAGCAAATTTAGCATTGTTTCCGATTGTTTAATGGGTATTGGTTTTAGTCCTTGTTTTTTATAAATGCTATCATCAAAACTTAATGCTTTTATAGCACTATTCTCAAACGTTTTTTTTACTATATTTTTACTCGTTTCCGAATATTTTGCTACTTCTGTTATTATATCATCATATAGCATACCGCGCTTCTTGTGCTATTTGTATTTGAAACTTTGCACTTTCAGTCATCTCAAAATTTGTACTTTTTAATCTTCTAACTATATCTTTTATTATTGCGTTTTCAAGTTTAGCATATAATTTTACTGCATCGTCTGCAACGTGTAATAGATAATCTGGTGTAAGCATTCTTTACTCCTCATCAAATATTTCGTTTTCTTCTCTTTCTTTTTTAATTCTGTCTAACTTTTCTTGTGCTTGCTCCTCTGTAAGTCCATAACGCCACATTAAATAATCAAGTTTGCTACCTAATCCAACATTTGTCTCTTGTAAACGTATTCTTTGCTCTGTTTCAGTATCGACAATAATACTATCGTCCCATTCATTTGACACTTCACATTCGCCATCAGGCACTAATTCATACAAATCACAATATACTTCCATTATATATACTAGATGTTTTAAAGCATTTTCAAGGCTTTTTTGCATTTGGGATACCGCGCTGTATGAACGTTGCTTACTAGCATTTACCTCTGCTGCTGTTTTTTCAATCATTTGCGGATCTGATATGGTACCATAAGCAAGTTGACACTGAAATTCAATATCTTGCTTTGTTTTATTTAAACCTCTAATAAAGCCTTCATCTCTTAAAGCTGGGCTAAATTCTTCATAAAATTTACTTTCGCCTATATCCAAAGTTTTAACAATTTTGCTTCTTTTTGCTTTTCCATTTTCATCTCGTAGTGCATCTCTATCAGCGTATATACTTCTTTCAGCGCTCTCATACTCGTAATCCAGCCTGTATGCTTGTATATCTGCTTTTTTTATGCTTTCAATTGCTTTATGATATACTGATACACCTAAACAGGACTTTGTATCTATATTATTGCTTAATGGCACTTTGTAATATGCGAATAATGGTCTTTCTATATTTTGAATAACTGTTATTTCTTTTAATTCTTTCCATTCCTCCACATCTGATAAATTTACTCTTTTACCTAATATAGATGTGTTATATCCACTTGTCATATACGCTTTATTTTCTACAATATAGTCTGTACCTTGTAACGTGTGTGTTTCTAATCTAGTATATACTTTATCACCTTTTACTATTTGAGATGAAAATACTATGCTCGTTATATTGCCTGCATTATCATATTTTAATGGTTTACAATCTGTTTGTGGTATAAAATCTATATAGAATTTATCTCCTTTTATATATGGCTTAAAAAAACCACCTCCAACTGCATTAAACAATGCTAAGTTGCTAGGTAGTAATTCTAATATTTTTTTATATTCTTCGTTTATGAAGTCAGCCCTTTTACTTCCAGTTACTTCAGATTTCATCTCCACAGTTATTAATCTTGCAAATTCTTCAGCTGCACTTGCGCCTAACTGTAAACTAGTTACATCTTTGTTTAACCATGGTGCATTATTAGTAAATACTTTTAACCATAATTGCATGGCTCTATCCATCTCGTCTGACACTGCTGTTTTTACTTTTAACGCCTCTTCTATTGTAGATTTACTTAGCATTTTGTCTATCCCCCTTAATATCCATTCTTTTATTCTTTCAAACATATTATTGCCCTCTCCTTTTCCAAATTGTTTCTAATGCATATCGTACGGCATCTATATGATGATTATTTGCATCTGGATAGCCTGTTACAACATTTCCGTCTTTATCTTTTTCATATTCATATTCAGAAAATTCTGTTGCAGTATTAGGGCATCTTTTTGGATCTATAATTATTTTGTTTAAACTGGCTAACCATTTCATACTGTATTCAACACTACCAGGTCCTTTCTCAGCTCCCCTTATAAAAGCTCCATAATTCTTATAATCACCTACCGATTTTTGTTCAGCACTATCAGCCGTTATTAAATCTTCGCCTGTTACTCCTTTTTTTTGTAACATTTTCCAAGTATTTTCATTCGATATTTTATTGCATCTCAATTCATCGAAAATGCATAATGTTCTTCTAGCACTATCAAAATACATATTGTTATATGCAAAAGGATCAGGGTACCAACCCCAGTCAATTCCTTTGTATAATCTATCAAATCCTTTTATTTCATCATCTGTTATTTCTCGTAGCTCTAAATTTTCAAATACGCTACCACCATCACCAGTTTCTTCGCCTAGATATTCATTCTCGTATATGGTCGGTGCTGTTTCTTTTATATATTCTGCTTCATCGATAAAAGCCTGACCTAACCATTCTTTAGGAGCAGACCTATAATTTGATAAATGTACTAGTCTATTTTTTTTAGGTATTCTTTTTTCTTTATTAACAAAATGTTGCCTACTAGATGGTGTATTGCAAGTATAAAGTAGTATAAAATCTTCACCACCCCTGACGATAGATTGATTAATCTTTCTTATTGCGTTCATTCCTTGCATTTGATCAAATTCTTCATACCATACAATACCTATATACATTCCTTTAGGTGGCTTTATTGATTTTATCTTTCCTGGATCGTCAGCTCCCCTGTAATAAATCTTTTGCCCAGTACTCTTTTTTGTTACTTCCATAGGACTAACTTTAAAATCATAATTATTAATTAATCCCTCAAAAGTTTCAGAAAATTGAGAAATTGTCCATTCTGTTTGCGCATAAACTGAATCTCGTAAAGTATTTGTATATCTTCTTATAATAATTGCACACATATTGGGATTATTTTCTAATAAATCAACCAAAGCTTCATTGGCAAACGTAGATTTAATACTACCTCTTCCACCTAATAACCAATATTCAAGATATTCTCTATTTAATATACTTCTATAAATATTTATAAATGCAGGTGGTATATCTTTTGCTGGTATAGATACTTTATAACTCTCCTTTTCCTCTTTCTCCTCTTCAGCCCCTATATATTCTCCGGCAGTATCTCTTAAAAACCTTGCACTTTCAGTATTACCTTTTAATGCTTTTTCTATTTGATTAGTAAGTATAGCTGTTTGTATAGTTAAGTCTTCATTTTCAATTCCTAATTCCTTTAATTTCTCTTTTCCATCTGACTGTGGTAAATCTATATTTAAAAGCATTTTCGCAGTATCTTTCATAGTCTTTTTTTTTCTTCTAACTTCACCCGATTTTTGACCACCTTTTTTTGCATATTCTCTCTGTTCGCTCTCTGTTCGTTTATTCCAAGGAATTAAATTTTGTTCGTTTGCCACTCTCCTCACCTACTCATTTTTTAAATATACCTACTATAATTGCTACTATAAATATAGCTAACCAATATATTGCTACTGTATAATTTGTATTACATATTTGGTTTATTGCTTCTACTACTATATTGTCTAAATTAAACCATGTTAATATCCAACCTATTATTATTGTTACTAACATTACTATTCCTCCTCTTCATACTCATTTCTGCTTGGTATTTCAAACCCTACTGCATTTGTATTTACTTTTTCTTGTTCAGGTTTATATACAATATAATTTTTTTCTTTTGTATATATTTCTATTTTATAGCCTGTTATCTCTTCATGTCCCATTAACTTCTCTATTTCATCTATTCTTCCATATATATTTAACATATTTACTCCTTTCATTTTGCCTTTTTAATACCGATATAGTCAAGAGTATCAGCATTAAAAAAGCAGCCCTTTTGGACTACTATACGAGGTTGATATATGAAAACTTAAACAAAAACATTTCTTTAAGTTTGCATTCTATATTGGTGGGAAACGTAAGAATTGAACTTACTCCTAAATTGTCACAGAATTCCGTGCTACCATTACACTATTTTCCCCATGTGGTCTAGATACAAAGATTTGAACTCTGACAACAAGTATCCAAGACTTGTATGCTACCATTACATCATATCTAGATATTAAGAATTGCACAGTGGAAAGAGGAATTGCATACTTTCCACTATACTAATTATACCACTTGACAAGGTGCAAAAACTATCACTTTTCTATCACATACCCTAAATTTTCTGCCAATAAACAAATTATTTTATTTTTATATCTATGAAATGTTGCCTCTCCTATTGGCATTTCAATACATATTTTTACTTTACTTTGCCCCTTTTCAAAACACCTAATATAAAATTCATACTGTGTATCATTAAGTCTACTCAATGCATTTTCAATTGCTGTACACATTGTAGTTAATCTATTTATCTGCGTATTAGTCATCAGCTTATGTACTTTAACAGTTTGTACTTCGTTTCCTTTATTTTTACTTGGTGGTGTGCCTAAAGTCATATTTGGACTTTCTTCTATTATATCATTTCTTAATTCTTCTATTTTCTTCTTATTGTCTTTATAATCTCTTAACTCGCTTTCTAAGTATCTTTTTAATTCTTTACTTAGCTTTTTTGCCATATACTCCCTCCTAAATACATTAACCAACTATCTTTACTTTGCAACCATAGTGTTCTTCTAATTCTTGCATCGTTATTTCTTTTGTATTTGAATTTTCCCATTCCTCAATTTCTTTAGCGAATGCTTCTTTGTATTCTTCCATATAATCACTGTTTAACTTCAATAAACTTGGATAAAAGTTTTCTACAAATCTTAAAACCCCGCCATATTGTTTAACTGCTTCCAAACAAATTTCTTCTGTTTGATTTTCTACATATTGCAAGGCGTACCCATTTCGCCTAACAGCTTCTAAACAAATATCAGGACACGCCAATTGCACAGTTTTAGGCACGTACGCAAGCATATACCCATTATTTCTAACTTCTTTTAAATATTCTTCAACACTATAATTTTTAAATTTTACCATTTTAATTCCCCCTATTTTCTATTATTTTTTTAATTCATCATAACCTTCTACAACTTGTACATAATCTTTTTCAAGCATATTGTACTGCTGGATCCAATAAGATGCCGTATCATTTGCTTTTTTATATTCTGCAATGATCCTATCTCTGTCCGCGTGTAAATAGGCTACTGTAATAATCAACAATGTTATTGCTAAATAGCATAATGCCAGTGTTATATTATGTATCATAGCTCTATTTTCAAAATCTTTTATATCATAGTTCATTTTTTTCATTTCCCCCATATTAATTAATCTCCAAAATCAAAAACTTGAATTGTACTACCATCTACATTTTTTACACTTATCCCTTTGTCCAACGTTCCAAGTAAACCATATGCAGTCCAGTCGCATCCTTTTTCTTTTGTAAATCTTCCTATACAGTTTTGAGTTGCAGTATTAGCACTCTCCCCTAATTCTTCAAATTCTGCAACAGTTGCTATGTTACCGCATTTCGGACATTTAAACTTCCAATTTTCTATTTTTCCAAATTTCTTGTTTCCTTTTTCGAGCCATTTGTTATAGTCTAGTTCTTTCATATCTGACCCCTCTTCTCTTTTCTTATTTTATAATATCTAGCTTTCCATTTCTTTATGCTTTTCGTTAAACTTTGTTGCCCTTTCCTTAATTCCTCGTTTTCTTTTTGTAAGTTTTTCATATAAGTTAATAAACTTTTAAAACCTGTAGTTTCTCCACAACTTACTATAAAATCTATACCTCTATACTCAGCTTCATCTATTGCCATTTCTAATTGTCTTACATATTCTTTCATATTCTTACTCCTCCCTCTCAACATTTATCTTTAACTTATATCTATCACATTCATAATCTATGACATTCATTATATCTATTGCACATTTATTGCAAAATATTTTCCTATAAATAATATTGTAAAAATAACTATCAAAGTCTACCTCTCCTTCTGATCTTTCTATTTCTTTTTTACATCTATCACACAACTTTTTTAACATATTTACTCCTCCAAAACATATATCATTCCACCATGCTCTTTTATTATATCTTTAAATTCTTCTAAACTAGCACCTGCAAAAATATTAAAATCTCGTGTATGCAACCAAGGCACTACTCTATTGTTAATATCCTGTACGCTATATGGGCAATTTGTGTATCTGTTACACGGTAAATAACCATAATAATCTGGCAATTCAAAATATAGAATTTTATGTTTTATTTTATATTCTTTATCGTCCTTTTTATAACTGTTATATGGATCCTCTGCATTACAGTCATACGGCTTGTCGTCCCAATCGTCTCCGCCATTGCTCATCGAAATTGTCTGTAAACCATGCTTTGTTGTCGTCTATGTAGCATAATTTGTATTCTTCTTTTTCCATTTGCTTCACCTCCAATAGCTCTGGATTATCATATATATTACCTATTACTTCAACAAGTTGTTCTTGTATATCAACATCTCCTAAATACCCTATAATTTTACCAGTATCAATAATAAAACTTGCTAAATCATATTTTATCATTCCAATATATTCTTTATCTCCAAATAATTTTACTATATCCCCCTCGTATATTTCAGCACCATTTTTATCTCGCAATCCTGTATATTGTCCTATTGTATCTCTTTGCACTGGTGTCACACTACTATATTTGCTACATTCTACAATTAATTCTTGATTTTTTGCTATTAAATCTTTTTTTGTATTTTTACTTCCTGCATTATACGTATCTTGCTCTAAATAAAAGCCGTACACCCATTTATCATAATGTAAACTTTTTCCTCTAAACTTTATATCTCTCATATTATTCCTCCTACCCAAATAATCCACCTTTGTTTTTATATATACAACTATAATCTACTTTTATAAATCCTAATTCACATTCATTTTTCTTAGCTTTTTCAAATTCTTCCACTTGATTTCTGTATTTGCATACTTCTTTTTTTATACAATCATCACACATTGTTTTATCCATTTTTAATCCTCCATAAACTATTTCATTATAAATTTTTATCCACGGTTGAAACATTCCACCCTAGCTCCTTTACCTTAGCATTTATCACTTGCAATTCTTTAAAAATTAAATAATTCTTATTTATTTTAATTTCCTCTACAAAATTGTTAAATTCTATTGTATCCCCTTTTTCATTACGATAAGTTATACTTTCTATTTTTTTATCTACATAGTGTATAATTTTTTCTTTATATTTTATTTTTTCAAACATTTCATCTGCTCTCATTTACTCCACCTCATATTCCATATTTTTTTCTTAATTCTTCTTTTTGCTTATTTACATTTATTAATAACTCCATATTTTTATTATACATATTTGCCTTTGGCTCATTAAATATTGCATTTGTTAATTTTTCAGCTTTTTTATTTAACTTTCTTATTTTCTCTTTTATTTCTTCACTCATTTTTTTACTCCTCTATCACTTCATTATTATTATTCTTATAATACTTTTTCCTGCTTTTATACATTCCTTCAAAATATTTTAAATTATCTACTAAATCGTAGCATACTGGCTTTGTCTTGCCTTCAAATTTTCTTTCTACCCTTCCTACTGCTTGTATTATGGTTGCTTTGTCCCTATGTGGACTTGCTAAAATAAGTCTATCTAATCTTGGTATATCCAATCCTTCTTTAGCTAGTCCATATGTAGCAAATAATACCTTTCCTTTTCCATCTCTTATTTCTCGTATTTTTCTTTCCCTTACATCTTTTTTAGTCTTGCCATCAATGATATTTCCATATCCTAGCTTTCTTTGTAAATACTCCATTTGTACTATTCTATCTGCTAATACAAGTGTATAATTATCTTTACACCCCTTCAGTATTCTTAAGATTAATTTATTTCTATTTTCATCTTCCGCTAATGCTGTTGTTAAATTAGCGTATTTTATTGTACCATCTGGTTCTTGACATTCTTCTGGTATCTCATCGAACTCAGTTTGTACTTTTATTATTGTTGCAGGTATTATTCTATCTCCTATTACAC
>CAOKPF010000036.1 GCA_948470565.1 uncultured Clostridium sp. | reverse complement strand
GTGTGAGAGGGGATGAAAATTTTATTTATTAAAATTTTCTACTCTACTCGATTTATTGGCATATTTTAATTATACATAAACATACATTTAATATTATTTTATGTATATTAAATGTATATGTTATTTGTATAA
Organism: uncultured Clostridium sp.; assembly: GCA_948470565.1. Lineage (GTDB taxonomy): Bacteria > Bacillota > Clostridia > TANB77 > CAG-465 > CAG-465. The sequence goes on along the minus strand of CAOKPF010000036.1, from coordinate 21,554 downwards.
GTAGTGAAATTTTAGTGAAATGATGTATACAATATTCACATTTTTAATAAAGTATGGTATAATAATTTTGGGTGAAAAAATAGATGGATAGTGGTTATAAATTATTTGGAATAAGTGATAAAGTTGAAAGCCTTGCTAAACAAAGTGAAGAAGAAATAGCAGAAGTATTTAAAGAAATAGATGATATTTCTCTATATAATCAGGCTAAAGTATTAAATGCGTTTTCTACAGAAAATGTATCACAAGTACATTTTGGAAAAACTACTGGATATGGATACTCTGATATTGGTAGAGAAATAATTGAAAAAATATATGCTAAAGTATTTAATGCACAAGATAGTTTGGTAAGAGTTCAGTTTGTTAGTGGAACACATACAATAGCAACTTGTTTACAAGCATTATTAATGCCAAGAGAAAAAATGCTTGCTATTAGTGGAAGACCATATGATACGTTATGTGATGTTATTGGAATAAATGAAAATAAGCTGTCTTTAAAAAGCTATGGAGTAGAATATGATCAGATAGATTTAATTAATGCAGATAGATTTGATATTCCCAAAATTGAGGAATATTTGAAAAATAATAAAGTAAAATTAATTCATATACAAAGATCTAGAGGCTATGAATTAAGAAAAGCATTATATATATCTGACATAGAAGAAGTTATACAAAGTATAAGAAAAATTGATAAAAATGTAATTATAATGGTAGATAATTGTTATGGTGAATTTACAGAAAAAAAAGAGCCTACTGATGTTGGAGCTGACATTGTTTGCGGTAGCCTTATTAAGAATATGGGTGGCGGATTATGTGAGATGGGCGGATATATTGTTGGGAAAAAAGAACTTATTGAATTATGTGCATGTAAGCTTACTTGCCCAGGAGTAGGAAAAGAGTGTGGAGCAACTCTTGGTCAAAATAGAAATATATTGCAAGGGCTCTTTATGGCACCAAGTACTGTAAAAAATGCTTTGAAGTCTGCTGTATTTGCTGCTAATATTTTAAAAATGTTAGATTTTACTGTATATCCTGATGCCTTTGATAAAAGAGATGATATTGTACAAACTATAAGGTTTGATGATGAAACTAAATTAATAAAATTTATTCAGGGTATACAATCTGCAAGTCCAGTAGATAGTAACGTAGTTCCATATCCATGGGATATGCCAGGATATTCAGATAAAGTTATAATGGCAGCAGGTACTTTTATAGAAGGAGCAACTTTGGAACTTTCAGCAGATGCACCTATCCGAACACCATATGTTGCATATATGCAGGGAGGACTTACTTATGAATCAGCAAAACTTGCTATTTGTAAGGCTATTGATAATATGCTAGAGGAAAAGCAATGAAAGTAATAGTAATAGGTGGAGGGGCTGCTGGAATGATTGCTGCTATTACATCAGCAAAATCAGGAAATGAAGTTATATTACTTGAGAAAACATCTAGTCTGGGTAATAAATTAAAAATTACAGGAAAAGGTAGATGTAATTTAACATTTAATGGTAATATGGAAGATTTTAAGAACAATATTGTGAAGAATTATAAATTTATGTATAGTTCATTTTCAAATTTTGATAACAACGATGTTATTCAATATTTTAATAGTTTAGGAGTAAAAACAAAAATTGAAAGAGGAAATAGAATATTTCCTGAAAGTGATAATGCATTAGAGATTGTAAATGTTTTAAAAAAAGAATTAAAAAAATATAATGTAAGAATAGAATATAATAGTAATGTTGAAAATATTATTGTAAATAATGGAAGAGTTAATGGTGTTATATCAAATGGAAGAATTATTAATTGTGATAAGTGTATAGTTGCAACAGGAGGAAAGAGTTATACTACTACAGGTAGCACAGGTGATGGATACAAATTAGCAAAAAAAATAGGACATAGTATAGTTGACATACGACCAGCTTTAGTACCATTACGTATTAATAATATAATGTGTAAAAGGCTTCAGGGGTTATCACTTAAAAATGTAGCCTTGAAGATTATAGATAATAATAGTAAAGTAATATATCAAGATTTTGGAGAATTAATGTTTACACATTTTGGAATTACAGGTCCTATAGTTTTGAGTGCTAGTAGTAGCTTAAATTTAATTTCTGATATAGATAGAAAAATTAAAGATGGTAAAATATATGCTATAATAGATTTTAAGCCAGCACTAGATTTTGATATATTAGATAAAAGAGTATGTAGAGATTTTGAGAAATATTCAAATAAAGAGTTTAAAAATAGTTTAAATGAATTATTACCGCAAAAATTAATACCAGTTATAATTGAACTTAGTAATATTTCGCCAGATAAAAAAGTACATCAAATAACTAAGTTAGAAAGACAAAATCTTGTAAAATTGTTAAAGGAATTCAAATTACAAATTAGTGGAACTATGCCAATTGATATTGCTATAATTACAAGTGGTGGAGTTGATGTAAAAGAGGTAAATCCTAAAACAATGGAATCAAAAATTATTAATGGTCTATACTTTGCAGGTGAAATATTAGATGTAGATGCTTATACAGGTGGATATAATTTACAAATAGCATTTTCAACAGGTTATGTTGCAGGAATGTAAGGAGGTAAAAATGGAAGAAAGAATGTTTATAAAAGAAAAAAAAGGAATGCCACAAATTGTCGCAATACTTATTGTAGCTGTAATAGGTGGTTTTCTAGGAAGTGTATTTACATATGCTATGTTTAGTGAGAAAATTATACAAAATTCTACAAATGGTGGTATTACTACCGAACTAAATGGTACAACTGTAAAATATGAGATTGAAAAAACTGATAGTCCAGTTGTAGCCATTGCTAAAAAGGCTGGTCCATCTATTGTTGGTGTGAAGGTAGAATATGTATCACAGGGGATATTTGGTGCATTAGAGGAATCAGATGAAGAAGGTTCAGGAATAATATACAATAAAGATGGATATATTATAACTAATTATCATGTAATTGAGTCTGCTATGAAAAATTCAAATGCTACGGTTACAGTTACATTTTCAAATGATGAGAGTATAGAAGCTCAGATTGTTGGTGGCGATTCTGTTACTGATTTAGCCGTATTAAAAGTTGAAAAAAGTGGATTAGTTGCAGCCGAGTTTGGAAAATCTAATGATTTACAAGTTGGAGAGATTGCAGTTGCAATTGGTAATCCGCTTGGAGAGGAATTATCTGGTAGTGTGACAGTAGGCTATGTGTCTGCATTAAATAGGAAATTATCAACAGATGGTAGAACATATAATTTAATTCAAACAGATGCAGCTATAAACCCAGGAAATAGCGGAGGGGCTTTATTAAATTCAAGTGGTCAAGTAATAGGTATAAATACTGTAAAGATAAGTTCATCTGAATTAGAAGGTTTAGGATTTGCTATCCCTGTTGATGAGGCATTGCCAATAATTGAAGAATTAATATCAAATAAGAGAATTGTTAGACCATATATTGGTATAAGTGGTATGGATCTTACTTCATCACTTGCTAAGAGATATAATTTGTCTGAGGGAATATATGTAGCTCAAGTTTCAGCTAATTCACCTGCATATAAAGCTGGAATACAAAAAGGTGATGTAATAGTTGCAATTGATGATACTGTTATAAAAACTATGGATGAATTAAATGAGATAAAAAATAAGAAATCTGTAGGTGATGAGGTTACTCTTACTATTATGAGAAGTAAGGGTGAAGTTAAGGTTACACTTACATTAGAGGAAAATTTAGAATAAAAAATTTATTTATATAATTACACTCAAGTGCATAATAGCTTTGAGTGTAATTGTATATAAGTTACATAGTTGTATTAAGATAGAAAAATATATAATATAAGGGATAAAATAATTTGATATGTTTGAGCTACTTCAAAAGTATAAATTTTTATTAGTTATAATATGTGACTAGACTTTTTCCTTTTAACTTTGTTTTAGAAAATAAAAGTTTTTTCTTGATAAAATAAAAAAGGTATTGAAAAAGTAAAATAAAATGGTGTATAATATAATCAAACAAAAGAGAGGAAGATAGCACATGAATAAAATTATGTCAAATAAAATATGTGGAAATATTATGATACTACACACACACACACGTAGATGTATTAAATAATAGAATAAAAAAACAAGGTGTAACTGCGCCAAAAAATACATATATAAATACCAATAGTTAAGTAAGAATACTTAGCTATTGGTATTTGTGCTGTCAAAAAGTAAAAATGTTTATGAAATATATTAAGAGGTTTATAAAAGAGGCTTAGTGATAATAAAATAAGCTAAAAATATAACATTAGATATATTAAGTAAATACCAAGGAACAAAAGAAAAAAGAGGTAAAAAAAGAAATAAGAAAAAACAGAAAGGAGGAGTAGTGTAAAAAATCAAGATAAAAATTGAAGAATAAAAATAATATTAAATAAGATATTAAAGTAAAAAAATAAGAGAGGAAAAGAGTATGAAAAGTAAAGATAAAAAGAATATAGAATATGAAAAAGAGAATATAGCAAAAAGTGGTATAAGTCTAATAGTACTAGTAATAACAATTATAGTGATAATAATAATAGCAGGAGCAGTAATATTAAATTTAACCCAGAATAATCCAGTAAATGATGCAAAGAAAGCAAAATTTATGTCAGATGTAGATACATTTAAAAGCGAACTTAGTTTGTATGTAGCAAATAAGCAAGCAGGAACACTTGGAGCATACAATGGAGAAAAATTATATGCAGATAAAGAAAGTGTAACAGAGAATGGAAAAAAAGATACAAGTAGAACAATAGGAGATGTAATAACATCAATAAAAAATACAAAATATGTAGAAAGTATAGAAATAATGGGAGGAAGTTTGGTATATGTAGGAGACTCAAAAGAAGAAACAAATTGGTGTAGTGGGATAATAGAAGCAACAGAATTTGGAATAAATGTAACAACAATACCAAGTGACAATGGAATAAGCGGAAAAATAACATTAAAAGGTTCATTAGTAGACGCAAGTAAAATAGAATGGTACAAGGTATATGCAAAGAAAGTAACAGATTTAGAATATAAAGCAAAAGAAGATTATAAAAGTACAGAAAAATCAAGTGAAATAAGCTACAATATAACAGGATTAGAAGAAGATGCAGAATATATGGTAAAAGTAGAAGTAAAAATGGAAGATGAGACAGAAGCAAGAGGAAAAGAAACAGAGAAAGTAATAACATATCCAGATAGTACACCGCCAACACCACCAAATATAACAGTACCAAGTGAAGTAACAAGTTATGATATAGAAGGAATAACAGTAACCCTAAAAGATAATGTAGGTGGAAGTGGAATAAATGAAGAGGAATGTAAGTATATAATAAATCAAGTAAGTACAACATATGATGCAGAAAATAGTATATGGGAAAGTGCAAATAAAATAGAAAATATAGTAGATGGAAGTGCAAATATAAAATGTAATGTAGAAAGTGATGGAGAATATTACTTACATATGCTAATAGTAGATAATGAAGGAAATAAAACAGTAGCAAAATCAGAAAAAATAACAGTAAAATTAGAGAAAGCAATAGAAACTAGTGAAGTGATGGAAAGTCCAAGTACGTATTATGGAAAAGTAGTAAGTAATTATACAACAGGAAATAGTGCAGTAGACACAGCGTTAGCAAATACGGGAGTAGTATGGAAAATATTCTATGCAGGTGAGAACCCAGCAACACATGAAAATAATATATACTTGCTAGCAAGTGATTATGTACCAAATAGTACGTTGCCAAAACAGAATAAAATAGATAAAAATAGAGAGTATAACATATGTTTTTCAACTGTATCGTCAGATTATGCAGGTTCGTCTAGTATAACAGATAAGAGAATAAAAGGATTAAACAATGATTATTTTAATATAAAAAAATATATCAGTAGTAATTTTAATATGAAATCAGTAGGGTATTTATTAGACATAGGAGAATGGAATAAGAATTATAGGAATGCAACATACGCAGATTATGCAATAGGAGGGCCAACAATAGAGATGCTGTTCAAATCATATAATCAAACACACAGAAAAGCATATGAGTGCCAAGCAAGTAGTGAATATGGATATCAGATAAGAAAAGATCCATATTGTAGTTGGAGTGATACTCTTAGTAGTATGATAGATACTTCAGATTCTCTGTACGTATGCGAAAGAACCGCTATAAAATCGGCTGGTATGTGGCTTGCATCTTCTTCTAACATCAGCATCGACACTATGTTGTACGTGGGCTATGACGGCAGCGTGAACAAACTATTCGCTTACACTAGTTCTGTTGCCTGCAGGCCTGTAGTTTGTCTGAGGTCTGATATCAAATTGGAACCATCAGGAGAGGGATATATACTAAAATAGGCATCTTATATCCGGACAAAATTGATAGAATGTAGAAATAAGAGGAAAAAATGATTAAAAAGTAAGACTTGTAAACAGTAAAAAAGCTGGAAAATTGAAAATCCAGCTTTTTTAGGTGATTTTGAGCATGAAAATAGAAGGCAGAAAACTGTCTTTTTTAAAAAATTATGTAAAGAATAAAAAGAGTTAAGCATCATAAAGTCTGAAATTAAATTTTAAAACAAAGTCAGTAGCAGTATCATAACATCGGTTAAAGATGGTAAGACCTAAGTTAAAAAATGAGTAGAGTCTTGTAAATGTATTATCTTTATGTTTCCTAACATCGCGTATTTTGAGATACTTCCAATAGCTATGTTTATTTTTTGAATAATCACACCCAATAATAGTAAGCCAAACAAGAGCAATACAAACAAGAGTAAAAAGTGAAATAAAATGTTGAATTTTTTGAGTGTTTGTACTTTCAAGTCTAAAACGATTAGATTTTTGAGATTTAAAAATACATTCAATAGAGCCAAAACGATAGGAGTAATTTTTAACAGCATGGTAAGTATCATCATTAGTAACTAAATACCAAGGTTCGTCAGTCTTGTAGGAGCAAGAGATGACAATATTAGTTTTAAAATTAAGTCTAGTATAAAAAGCGTCATTAAAGACACGAGAAGTGTATTTAAGAGGTTTAATATCTCTAAGGTGAGAAGTATGTAGAGCGCCTTTAGAATCATAATAAGAAAATGTAAAAAAAGACTTAGAACGGATGCAGTAAAAAGCTCCAATATCATCAATATGTTTTAAAATTTTAATATTAGGAAACCATCTATCAGCAAGAAAGATGATATGATAGTGTTTGCCTTCAAAAAGGTTATAGCAATAAGAAATACCTTCTTGGATAAGAGAAGTTTTGTAAGCATCAGGATTATGTTTACCTTTAAAACATCTAAACCAAATAGGAATACCTTGCTTACCAATACGAAGAGAAAAAAGCAAAAAAGTAAACCTATCTTTAACAAACATATGGTCAAAAGAAATATGAACTTTGTTGTCACAATGCTTAACACAATATCTAGAAATAATGTGCTTAGTAAGAGCATCAAAGAAGGCATAAGCAATAGGAGAGAAAGCAAAGAAAAACCTTCTACAACGGCGTTCAGTAGATTCAATGGAAACATATTGAAAATGACCTTTCAATTTACGAGAAATATCAGAAGTAACAACAGATTCAGCATTAATCATACCGAAAATAATAGTAGCTAACATTTTAAGAAGTGGTTTAGACAAATTGTATATAGAAGAGAAAAAATCAACAGGATAAAATCGCGTTTAGTGCGTTTGAGCCGATCCTAAATCATAAAAATTTAACTACTAATAATATAATTTACATAAAACAATAGTATTTTGTTTTAATATTATAAAATTTGTTTTTCAGGTTTTTTGATTTAAAATTCAAATAAATCCTAAAATATAGCCTTTTTACAATATTCAGTCAGAAATTATGTAAAATATTATACTTGAAACGAAGTATACGCGATTTTATCCTGAAAAATCAATCAAACCACTTGAAATTTTATCTTGATTATAGTATACTTTCATAAGACAGACCTACTGTGAATATGTTTTCAAAATAATTATACAGGAAAGTCTGTCTTTTTTCAATATATGAATAAAAGCTCTAAAAATAAAAAATAAGACATTATACCCTCAAACCTATATATAATCACTGCTTGATGTATTTAAAAAAAATGTCCGGATATAAGTAATACAAACAAGAGCAACACAAGTAAGAGTAAAAAGTGTAGTAAATGAGAGAATATTCTTCATTTTAGTATTTTTAAGGAAAAAGCTATTAGACTTTTGTTTTTAAAGATACATTCAATAGAGCCGAAATCTATAACCATAATGTTTAACAGCACAATTAACCTTATCATTAGTAAGTAAAATAAAAGGTTTTTTATGGGAATTAGATTAAAAACAATATTAGGAAAAAACTTTGTTTAGTAATAGGAATATTTTCAAAGAAGAGAGGAGAGTTTGTAGATGAATAATATTAGAGAGCTTTTCAGAGAATAAAATTATAACTGTGTAATTTCAAAAACGAAATTATACAGTTATTTTTACCATTTATATGTAAATTAAGTTGATTTAAAATTATCAAAATTACTTTATTTATAAAAAATACATTGAAAAAAAAGTATTTTATGGTATAATAATTTATATTAAGGAGTGATTTATTTGTTTGATATATTTACTAGAGATGGTTTAATTTCATTTTTATATACATTACCAGCTTTGTTACTATCTTTATCAATACATGAATTTATGCATGCATATGTAGCATATAAACTTGGAGATACAAGTCAAAAAGTTATGGGAAATTTAACATTACATCCATTTAAACATATAGATATAGGCGGTTTTTTATGCATAGCATTATTTGGTTTTGGTTGGGGAAAGCCTGTATTTGTAGATGATAGTAATTTTAAGAATAGAGCAAGAGATAATATGCTTGTATCACTTGCAGGTCCAATGTCTAATCTTGTACTTGCAATAATATTAACAATAATACTAAAAATAATAATTATAATAGGTATAATACCTGCAACAACTACTACATCAGTATTTATGACAATGTTTTTGCTTGCAATACAATTTAATTTAGTATTTTGTGTATTTAATATGTTACCAATTCCACCGTTTGATGGTTCAAAAGTATTATTTTACTTTTTACCACAAAGATATAAAGGAATTATGTATACACTTGAAAGATATTCATTTATAATACTTTTAATATTGCTTTTTACTAAGATAGGTATATATATTATAAATCCAGTTATATCTGTTATTAGTAAATTACTTACATGGATATTATTTCTTTAGGAGGAATTTTATGATAGGACTTAGCATAGAAAGTAGTTGTGATGAAACAGCAGTAGCTATTTTAAATAATGGTAGAGAAGTGCTTGCAAACGAAATTTCTAGTCAAATAGATATACATAAAAAATACGGAGGTGTAGTTCCAGAAATTGCATCTCGTGAACATATAGCAAATATTAGTTATGTAGTGGACAGTGCTTTAAAAAAAGCTAATTTAAAATTTAGTGATATTGAATATATAGGTGTAACTTATGGACCAGGTTTAGTTGGAGCTTTACTTGTGGGTGTATCATATGCAAAATCTCTTGCATATTCATTAAATATTCCAATCGTACCAACTCATCATATAGCAGGTCATATTGCAGCAAATTATATATCATATAAAGAATTGGAACCACCATTTTTGGCTTTAGTTGTATCAGGTGGACATACACATTTAATACAGGTTAATGAATATACTAAATTTAGAGTTATTGGCAAAACACGTGATGATGCAGTAGGTGAGGCATTTGATAAAGTAGCAAGAACTGTAGGATTAAGTTATCCTGGTGGTCCTCAGGTAAGTAAACTTGCAAATAAAGGAAAATTTACATATAATCTTCCTAAAACAAAATTTGATAATTATGATTTTAGTTTTAGTGGCATTAAGACAGCAGTAATAAATATTGCACATAAAGAGGGTGAAAATTTAAGGAGAGAAGATATTTGTAAAAGTTTTGAGGAAACAGTATGTACAGAACTTGTAGAAACTACTAGTAGAGCTATGCAGGAATTAAATGAAAAGAAAATCGTACTTGCTGGTGGAGTGTCAGCCAACTTATGTCTTAGAGAAAGACTTACTAATATGGCAAGAGATAATGGATATGCTGCGTATGTACCACAATTAAAATATTGTACAGATAATGCAGCAATGATAGGATCTGCTGCATATTATAACTTTATTAATGGTAAAAAATATGATATAAAAGAAAAACTCGATTTAAATGCTATCGCTAATTTGCCAATAGATTTATAGAAAGAGGTGTATACATGGCAATTTTTGCAATATCAGATTTGCATTTATCATTTGGCGTGAATAAGCCAATGAATATATTTGGTAAAACTTGGGAAAACTACGAGGAAAGAATAAAAAAAAATTGGTTAAGTACAGTAACACAAAACGATACAGTTATAATTCCTGGGGATATTTCTTGGGGACTTACATTTAATGAAGCATTACCAGATTTTAAATTTATAGACAAATTACCAGGTCAAAAAATACTTATAAGAGGCAATCATGATTATTATTTTTCTACTAAAACTAAACTTAGTAGACAATTTAAAGAAAATAATTTAAATACACTTAAAATATTGCAAAATGAAGCATTTGATGTAGATAATTATATAATTTGTGGAACAAGAGGTTGGGGCAGAAACGAAGGTAATACTAAAGAATTTGATGAGAAAATAATCGCTAGAGAAGAATGTAGGTTAATATTATCACTTGAACAAGGAAGATTACTTCAAAAAAGTGGTATAAATAAAGATATACTTGTAGCACTTCATTATCCACCATTTGTATCAAATTTTCAAAATATTATGAAAGAGTATAATGTAAAAAAGTGTATCTATGGGCATTTGCATGGATATGGTAGGTTTTTAATAAAAGAGGGAATAATAGATAATATAGAGTATGTTATGGTATCGTGCGATAATACAGATTTTAAATTAGTAAAATTATAAAAATTTTTTTGTTACAACACTTCATTTTGAAATGTTGTAATTTTTTATATTATAATATATATTAATACTAACAATATTTGTAAAAATATAAAATTACATAATAACTTGACATATTTTAAGCTTTAGTATATAATGATTATGATTTTTTTTTAAACTAAAATTAATTAATTTTAAGGAGGAATATTTATGTTCAAGAGAATAAATACTAAGAATGAAAATGTAATTGCACAAAAAGAAGTAATGCCACATTTAAAAAAGTTTACTAATTATTGTACAATTTTAAATAATGAGATTATATCAAACAAGGAAGATTTAGGGATTTATCAAAATTACGTTTCAATGGATATATGGCAAATTTTTAGAAAGCGGAAGTGTAATAACGTATTGCTTGTGGGGAATCCAGAAATAAGTAAAATGTCTGTGGTTAGGAATATTGCTAAAAGTATAGTACGAAAAGAGTGTCTACTTATATTTAATGATTATTTTGTAATTAGTATTGATGTGTATAATCTTGTAACTGATAATAAATATAATGATGATATTGAAGAAATATTAAATATTTTTAGAGATTTTTTGAAAACCAAAGAAAATGTTATTCTTTTCTTTGACAATTTTTATAAAATGATTGTAAGTGATCAATTAGACTATTACTATAACTTCTTGAAATCTTTGTTGTTAATACCTAATGTATATATTATTGCTTCCGTTTCAACGGCAGAATTTCAAGAAGAATTTATGAATGAAAAGATAATTGATCGAAATTTTAGTATAGTAGAAGTTAAATCACCTAAAATTAGAGAAGTAAAACATATTGTAAAGTATAAAATAAAGGAGCTTGAAGAACATCACGATATTACAATTTCTGATGAAATTTTAGACTATCTAATAATAAATGTATGTTCTATGCAAGGTGGTGAGTATAGCATGGAAGATGTAATTGATACTTGTGATATGGCAATGGTAAATGCAATTGACTATGAAAGAAATTCTGTGAAAAAAGAAGATGTAAATAGTGTATTTAAATTTAACTATGATTTATATAATACAATGGAAGAAAAAGAAAAGAAGATAACCGCGTATCATGAAATTGGTCATTATTTTATGAATGAATACAGTTATCTAAAAAAGTACAGAAATATTGCAGTAGTATCTGTTATTCCGATAACAAACGGAATACTTGGAGCTAATGTAATTGAAGATGAGGATATTTTTTGTCCTAGTAATAAAGAATTTTATGATAGTTATATTGATTGTTTGCTTGCTGGTAAAGTTGCTCAAAAATTAGTATCAGCAGAAGATGATGACGGTTGTGAGGAAGATATGGCAAATGCAAGGATGATTTGCAAGGAAATGATTTTAAGATATGGAATGGTAAATAATAGGAATTTTAAAAATATTTCGTATTATGATAATATAAAAAATGAATATGAAAATATGAGTCAAGTAATGTTAGAAGAATATGAAAAATGCTTAATAGATTATATTGAGGCAAGATATAATAGAGTTAAAAACTTACTCAATAGAAATATTGAGAGAATTGCTAAAATGGCAGAATACTTAATGGAGAATGGAATTGTATCAGGATATGAGTTAAAGCAATTATTTTTTAAAGAAGATATGTAATGTATATATAAAAAACATATACACATAGATTTTTATATAATAGTAAATTTCTATGTGTATTTTTTTAGTGTTTTAAAATTCTTGCTAAAAATAAGTAAAGTTTAGCTAAATTTGTTGAAATTTTTAAATGTTAATGATAAAATTATTGTGAAATAATAATATGTGATTATTACATATTAGTTTAGGGGGAATATATGAAAAGTACACAAGAGCAAATTGAAATAGATGAGTTGGTAAAAAAGGCACATATTGCAGAAAGGGAATATGAAAAACTAGACCAAGAACAAATTGATAGGATAGTAAAAGCTATGTCAGTAGCAGCCAATGATGCACATATGGGACTTGCTAAAATGGCAGTTGAGGAAACAGGTAGAGGAGTATACGAAGATAAAATTACAAAAAATATGTTTGCATCTGAGTATATATATCATAGTATAAAGTATAAAAAGACTGTTGGCGTTATTGAAATAAACGAACAAGAAAGTTATGAAGTAATAGCTGACCCTGTTGGAATTATTGCAGCAGTAACTCCAGTTACTAATCCTACATCTACTACTATTTACAAAGCATTACTTGCAGTTAAAACTAAAAACCCGATTATATTTGGTTTTCATCCATCAGCACAAAAATGTAGTGTAGAAGCTGCAAAAATTATACTGGAAGCAGCTATAAAAGAGGGAGCACCAAAAAACTGTATACAATGGATAGAACATCCATCACTACTTGCTACTAGTACACTTATGATGCATAGTGATATTCAGTTAATTCTTGCTACTGGTGGTGCTGGTATGGTAAAGGCTGCGTATTCATGTGGTAAACCAGCATTAGGAGTTGGACCAGGAAATGTACCATGTTATATAGAAAAAAGTGCTAATTTGAAAAGAGCAGTAAATGATTTAGTATTGTCAAAAACGTTTGATAATGGTATGATATGTGCATCTGAGCAATCAGTAATAGTTGATAAATCTATATCAAAAGAATTTGAAAAGTATATGATAGAAAATTTGTGTTATTTTTTGAATGATGATGAGATAAAAAAATTAGAAAACTATGCAATAAAAAAGGATAATTCTAATATTTCAATTAATTCAGAAATTGTAGGAAAAAGTGCATATTTTATAGCTAAAAATGCTGGAATAAATGTACCAGAAGATACAAAAATACTAATTGTTAAACTTAAGGGTGTAGGTGATGAATATCCACTGTCTAGAGAAAAACTTAGTCCTATTCTTGCATATTATACTGTTTCTAATGAAGACGAAGCACTAGATATAGCAGAAAAATTACTTGAGTATGGTGGCTTAGGACATTCCGCCGTAATACATACAGAAGATGAGAATGTAATTAAGAAATTTGAAACAAGAATGAGGGCAGGAAGATTAATAGTAAATTCACCATCAACTCATGGGGCTATTGGGGATATATATAATACTAATATGCCAGCACTAACTCTTGGTTGTGGTACATTTGGTGGGAATTCTACAACAGCTAATGTTTCTACGGATAATCTACTTAATTTTAAGCGAATTGCAAAAAGGAGAGTTAATATGCAGTGGTTTAAAGTACCTAGTAAAGTTTATTTTGAAAAAGGTTCTATAAAATATCTTGAAGTTATGAAAGATATTTCACGAGTATTTATTGTTACAGATGAATCTATGATAAAGCTTGGATATGTTGATAAAATATTGTATTATTTAAGAAAAAGAAAAAATCATGTGCATTCTGAGATATTTTCAGACGTAGAACCTGACCCATCATTTGATACAGTAAGAAGAGGCGTTACTATGATGAATGCTTTTAAGCCAGATTGTATAATAGCTCTTGGTGGTGGTAGTGCTATGGATGCGGCTAAAGGTATGTGGCTTTTATATGAACAACCAGATGTAGACTTAGATGCTCTAAAAAATAAGTTTATTGATATTAGAAAAAGAGTGTATAAGATTGATGAATTAGGAATGAAGGCAAAACTTGTTGCAATTCCTACTACAAGTGGTACTGGTTCAGAAGTTACATCATTTGCCGTTATTTCAGATAAAGTAAATAATATGAAATATCCACTTGCAGACTATGCGCTATTACCTACAATTGCAATAGTTGATCCTGAACTTGTGTATAGTTTACCTAAGACAATTGTAGCAGATACTGGTATGGATGTTTTAACACATGCGATTGAAGCTTATGTATCAAATATGGCATCTGATTTTACTGATGGACTTGCAATAAAAGCTATTGAACTAGTATTTGAATATCTAAAAAGATCATATGATGATCCAAACGATAAAATTGCAAGGGAGAAAATGCATAACGCTAGTACAATTGCTGGTATGGCCTTTTCAAATGCATTTCTTGGTATAAACCATAGTATAGCTCACAAAATTGGAGCTGAGTATCATGTTCCTCATGGTAGGGCCAATGCGATTTTGTTACCTTATGTTATAAAATATAATGGAACAAAACCAACTAAGTTTGTGTCATTTCCTAAATATGAGTATTATATAGCAGATGAAAGATATGCAGATATTGCAAGAAGATTAGGTCTTCCTGCCAAAACAGCGGAACAGGGAGTTGATTTATTAATAAAAGCAATTGAGGAATTAATGGAAAGTATGAATATGCATAAGTCATTTAAAGAAGAGGGGATTAGTGAAAAAGAGTATTTGAAAAAAGTGGATGATTTAGCAGAAAAGGCATTTTTAGATCAATGTACTACTGCAAATCCAAGATTACCGCTTGTAACAGAATTAAGACAAATATTACTTGATTCATATTATGGTAAACAAAATTAATATGAAGAAGGAAAGGTAAATTTATGAGTAAGAAAGATGAAAAAAGAATTATAGAAAAAGAAATAGAAAGAAAAGTAGAAGAAGAAATTAGAAAAAAATCAGAAGAAGTAGTAAAAGCAGAACAAAATGTAGAAAAGGTAGAAACTAATCAAGAGGAAAATCAAAATGAAGAAAAAACTAAAAGTGATGAAGTAGAAAATGTTGATAGTGTTTCTAATACAAATAAAAGCAATAATGATGATAAAATTGACATAAAAGTAGAAGATGATCAAAAAGAAAAAGGTGATAAGGAAAATCAAGAAGATGAAAAAGAAAATGGATTGGTAGTATATGATGGAAATAAAAAGAAAAGACGTATAAGTCTTATAACAGCATTTATTTTTCTTTTTATAGCAATTGCTTTATTTGTATTTGTTGTAAAAAACTTGTATAATACAGTAAATGAAGATACCTCTAAATATATTAATAATGTTGGAATAAATAATATAGAGAAATGAGTAAAATTAAAAATACTTAAAAGCAAAAAATAAAAATATAATTGGTTCTTACTATTTTAATAATAAATTTTCAGTATATGTAAAAAACTAAATATTAATGAAAATAGTATATAATAGAATAGTTGGAATAAAATAATAACAAAAAATAAAAAAATTTAATAATATTGTTGACATAATGCAAAAATTATGTTATAATATAATTGTGTTAAGGAAAATGTTTAAAAAAATTTTTTTGAAAGGAGTAATGTAAATGGGTAAAATGTTTATATTTTATCTTGGAAGAGAACCTCCCAAATAAAAATAATATTGTGAAACTTTGTTTCACAAGTGATAAGGGTATACAATTGTATACCCTTTTTTGAGCATATATGCTAATTAATATGTATGTAATTAATAAAATTAGATATATTTTAAAAATAATGAATTAAAATAATTACAATTTTAGGAAAAATATTCACAAATTGGAATTTATATTGTATAATATAGTTACAAAAAGGCGGTATATGATATGATAAAAGAAATAAAAAAATTAATTTTAGTTGCCATAATGGCAGGTATAGTATTTGCTATATTTTATAATATTAAATTTGACATAAGTAAAATTAATGCAAAGGAGGCAGAACTTGTAATATACGGTGAAAATATATTAACAGAGTACAAGCCATTTGTATCTGATGGTGGTATATATGTATCTGTTGATACTGTTGATAAAGTAATAGATCCACATATATATTACGATAAAGTTGCTACTAAAGTTATAGTTACAACTGAAAATGAGTTGGTAAAATTTAAGATGGGCGAAAACAAGATGTACAAGAATTTTGAGGTAATAGATACAGCCACAAGTGCTAAAATTGTTGATGGGGAACCTTTTGTTGATATAAATATGCTAAGGGATATTTATGGTATAAAAGTTGAATATAACCAATCACTAAATACTATATCAATAGATAAAAAGGATACAAGTGATATACCTATAAAAAATAATATGGTATATGTATATAATGATATAAGTACAAAATCAAGAGTTAATCAAATATTAAATTGTTCTAATACCGTTACAGTATATACTGAAAGTTTGGAACATAATAGATGGTATAAGGTAAAAACTGATAGTGGTGTTGTAGGATTTATTGCTAAAAATAGTATAGAAATTTCTGTAGAAGAAAATAATAAAATAGAAGGTACAGAACCTGAGCAAAAAAATAATAAATTTGTTATGTTTTGGCAATATGGAAGTAATCTAAACGCCTTAGGTAAAGAAAAAATAGAAGGAGTAGACGTAGTATCACCTACTTGGTATGAACTAAAAAATTCAAATGGTGATATATCATCTAAATATAGTGCAGAGTATATTTCTAAAGCAAAAAGTTATGGGTATAAAGTTTGGCCTATTATAACAAATGGAATAGATTCAGCAAGTTATGATGCTGAAGATACTTCAACAATGCTTAATAGTGAATACAATAGAGAAAATTTTATAAAAAATATTGTAGCTACTTGTAAAAAAGATGGAGTAGATGGAATAAATGTCGATTTTGAGGCAATGAAAACAGATGATAGGAATATATATACCCAGTTTATAAGAGAACTTGCACCTATTCTTAGAACTGAGGGAATAACTTTATCTGTTGATATGTATTTTGTAAATTACATAGATAGAAAAGGTGTTGGAGCTGCTTGTGATTATGTAGTACTTATGGGATATGATCAAAGAGGAGCTTGGTCAAATGAAACAGGATCTATTGCAGAGGTGTCATGGGTTGAAGGTAACATAGAATCCCTTATAAATGATTCAAATATACCTAGTAGTAAAATAATTTTAGGAATTCCATTTTATACAAGACTTTGGACTGTTACTTCTGGTTCAGACAAGCTTACAACAAAAGTGTATACAATGGATGACTGTGAAGAATTTATAAAAGATAATAAACTTACACCAAGTTTAGATGAAAAGTCAGGGCAAAATTATGTAGAATATACTAAGGGTAAAGTTACATATAAATTATGGATAGAGGATAAAACTTCTGTTGAAAGAAGAATACAAACTGTAAATAACTATAATTTAGCAGGAGTTACTTGTTGGAGAAAAGGTTTTGAAACAGATGATATATGGGATGTGATAAATAAAAATATACAAAAATAAAAAGTATATGTATATAAATGTAGTAAAAAATGTAATAATATAAGTAATAGAGATGGAGTAATTATGGCAAGTAAAAAAAATTTAAGTGAATTAAAAAAAAATAAAAATAAAAAAGGTGAAAAAAATATATTTGTTACTTTTTTAAAAGTAATATTAGTAGCTATATTTTGTTTTATCGAAATTGCGATAGTAGTATTTTTGTATAGTGCAACAAGAAATATATATGTATATGCACATATTGCTTTTGAATTTATAAAACTTATTACTGTTTTATATTTGTTATATAGACATGATAGTGGTGCATATAAAATTTCATGGATTATATTTATTATGTTTTTACCTGTTGTAGGTATAGTTGCATTTTACTTATGGGGTAATAGCAAAATGAATAAAAATATGCATAATGAGTATGATAGAATAAGAGATAGTTCAATGAAATATTTACCAGATTCTAGCGATATAAAAATGGAACTTAAACAAAAAGATTTATATAAATATAATCAGGTACAATATATGACAAAAGTTGGTGGTTATCCTATATACAGAAATAATGGTACAAAGTATTATGATATTGGTGAGGAATTTTTTAAAAATGTTTTAATTGAAATGAATAGAGCAAAGAAGTATATATTTATACAATTTTATATTTTATCCTCAGGAAAACTTTGGGATAAGATGCTAAATGTATTAAAAGATAAAGTAAAAGATGGTGTAGAAGTTAATATAATTGTAGATTCTCTTGGTTGTATTTTTAAGCTTCCAAAAAATTTTGAAAAAGATATGAAGGCAATAGGGATAAATGTATATAAATTTAACCCTATATCACCAATTATTCATAGTTATTTAAATTATAGGGATCATAGGAAAATAATTGTAATAGATGGAGTTGTGGCGTATACTGGTGGTGTAAATATTGCTGATGAATATGTTAATTTTATAGAAAGATTTGGATATTGGAAAGATGTTGGAATAAAATTAATAGGTGATAGTACAAGAAGTTTTACTATGATGTTTTTAAGAAATATAGAAATAATAACTAGAAAAAAGGTTGAATATACTAAATATTTAGATATTGAGGGGCAATGTTTACAAAATAAAGGATATGAAATAAAACAAGGATATGTTTTACCATATGATGATGGACCTAATAATAGAAAAAACCCTGCTGAAAACTCATATATACAATCTATAAATTATGCAAAAGATACGTTATATATAACTACACCATATTTTGTGCCAAGTGAGACTTTGCTTGACGCGATACTTAATAGTGCAAGAAGTGGTGTTGATGTAAAAATAATACTGCCGTATATTCCTGACAAAAAGATAGTTAATATGGTAACAAAATCATATTATGAGGTATTGCTTGAAGCAGGAGTTAAAGTGTATGAATATACACCTGGATTTATACATTCAAAAACATTAGTTGTAGATGATGATACCGCAATTGTCGGTAGTACTAATTTTGATTTTAGAAGTATGCACCTTAATTTTGAATGTTCAGTTTGGCTATATGAAACTGGCGAGGAAAAAAGTATAAAATCAGATTTTAATTGTATGTTAAAAGAATGTAAAGAAATAAGTTTGGAGGAGTGGAAAAAAAGACCAATATATATAAAATGGGCAGAAGCTATTCTTACTGCATTTGCTCCTATGATATAAAAAATTTAAGTCTAAGTATGTAAATATTTAGGCTTGATTTTTTATTTACATCTGATTTAAATTTTTTTGTTAAAGCAAGTAACATATCATTTTTCTATTAATATACTAAATATAGTATGGAGGGGAAAAATGATAGAGATAAGCTTATGTATGATAGTAAAAAATGAGGAAAAAACACTTGCTAGATGTCTTGATACAGTAAAAGATTTAGTAGACGAAATTGTAATTGTAGATACAGGTTCAACAGATAATACAAAAAAAATTGCAAGAAAGTATACTGATAAAGTATATGATTTTAAGTGGTGTGATGACTTTTCAAAGGCAAGAAACTTTTCATTTTCTAAAGCAACAAAAGATTATATAATGTGGTTAGATGCCGATGATGTAATACTTGAAAAAGATAGAATTAAATTAAAAACTCTAAAAGAAAATTTTGACAGTAGTATTGATATGGTAATGTTAAAATATGACTTAAATATAGATGAAAATGGTATACCAGCACTTTCATATTATAGAGAAAGAATTGTAAAGAGGGATAAAAACTATACGTGGGTAAGTCCTATACATGAGGTTATAACACCTATGGGGAATATTGTAAAAATGGATATATCTATAACTCATAAAAAGGAAGTAGAACATGATCCTAAAAGAAATTTGAAAATATTTGAAAAAATGGTAAAAGATAATGTAGAATTTGATCCACGTCAAACATTTTATTACGCAAGAGAATTATACTATAATGAGGAATACGAGAAGGCAATAATTTACTTTAAAAAATTTTTAGATGATAAAGCAGGCTGGATAGAAAATAAAATATCGGCGTGTCTTGATATGTATAATATTTATATTAAGTTAGACGACAAAGAAAAAGCACTTGATTGTTTATTTTATAGTTTTAGATATGATGTGCCAAGAGCTGAAATATGCTCTAGCATAGCTAATTATTTTTTGCAATGTAATAAATATGAGCTTGCAATATATTGGTATAAAGAGGCTAGCATGCAGGTATTTGAACCATCAAAAGGTGGATTTTATATAAAAGATTGTTATGATTTTATACCATATATCGGTTTATGTGTATGTTATGATAAATTAAATGATTTAGAAATGGCAAATTATTATAACGAACTTGCGGGTAAAATAAAGCCTAATGATAAGTCATATATTAATAACTATAATTATTTCAAGCAAAAGGGAATTGTTGGTAATATATAATAGTTACTCCGAGTTAATAAATATTATAACAAATATAACTGTGTGATTTAATAAAAATTACACGGTTAATTTTGTATAATAAATGTAATTTTTGTTTCAGAATAAAAAATATATTGCTAAAGTGGACAATATATAGTAAAATAGTGAAGTATAAAATATATGTAGAAAAATATACAAATTGGAGGAAAAAATGAATATTGGAATTGATATTGATGGAGTTTTAACTGATATTAGTAAATTTAAGGTAGAATATGGATTGAAATATTGCAATGAAGTAAAAAAAGGAAAATTAATTGTTGATTTGCGCCTAAAAATATACAGCCAATTGCAAATTAAGATATACAGATATTGTATAAAAAAATTCGAATAATAATATAAGCTATTTATTTCACGGTTATATTGACATGAGCCTCATTCCATATGTTTCAAAGCAAATAAGGCAAACTATATATTTATAAGCTATTTCATGCAGTATATGTTTGCTTTCCTTTTAGGATAACATATGGAGCCTTTCTCATGTCAATATACTTTCGCGACATAAATATTGTTTTGTATTTCTTTATTCAGAATTTTTGTATATCTTATTTCGATAAATGTTGTACTTTTTATCTTGCTAATCTACAAGTAATCCAAATAAACTAAAAAAATCTAAACAAAATGACCCTAAGAGATTTATAA
>CAOKPF010000035.1 GCA_948470565.1 uncultured Clostridium sp. | reverse complement strand
GTATAAAATATCAATGGACAACAAGTAATACAAAACTTGGAACAACAGATGGAAGTTGGAATAGTGCAGCAACAGTGACAAATGGAGGAAGTGTAACAAGAGATAGTATAACAGCAACAAATTACTTGCAAACATTAGTAACAGATAATGCAGGAAATAAACAAGTATTTGTAAGTGGAGGATATGCAATAGATAATACAGCACCAAGTACACCAACAATAGCAATATCACCAACAGGATATACAAATGGAAACGTAACAGTAACAATAACATATCCAAGTGATGCAAACAAGAAAGAATATAGTACAAATGGAAGTACATGGAACACATATACAGCAGCATTTACAGTAAGTACAAATCAAACAATATATGCAAGGGCAACAGATGCAGCAGGAAATGTATCAACAACAGCACAAAAAGCAATAGAAAAGATAGATAAATTAGCACCAAGTAATGCGAATGTGACTTTAGTAGGAACAGTAAATATAACAAGTGGAACAAGTACAACAATATCAGCAACAGTAACACATAATGACGCAGAAGCAGCAAGTGGTTCATGTAAAAGTGGAGTAAATATATCAAGTTGTAAGTATGTATGGAATAATTCAACTAATGCAATTGGAACAAACGCAAGTAGCTATACAGGAGGAACATTTAGTAGTAATGGTCAAAGTGTATCAAAAACAGGTGCAACTAAAGGAACATGGGTATTACATGTATTAACAGTAGATAATGCAGGAAATGCAAAAGAAACAATAGCAACACCAATAACAGTAGTACAAAAGGTGACAGCAATATCAGTAAGTGGAAGTTCAACAGTAATAGAAGGAGAAACAATAACGTTAAGCGCATCAGTAACACCAAGCAGTGCAAACAATATAGGAGTGACATGGAGTAGTAGTAATACAAGTATAGCAACAGTAAGCAGTTCAGGTGTAGTAACAGGTAAAGCAGCAGGAACAGTAACAATAACAGCAACAGCAGCTGATGGTAGTGGAGTAAAGGGAACAAAATCAATTACGGTAGAAAGTAATGTATTTACAATAACAAGCGTATCTATGTCAGGTTCAAATCTATTAGTTAGTTATAAAGGTGGAAGCAAGTATATAGGTAAATATATAAAAATTATGAGTGGATCATATGACTATGTATCTAGTGGAAGTTATGGTAATACAACTGCTGCTCCTTATTCAGATATAGATGCAGATGGAAAGGTATTAGCATATACAGACTCAGGAAATCTTAATAGGTGGAAAATATTTAACTATACATATAAGAAAGGAAATGCAGTAGCAATAAGTAGTGCAAGTGGAACATTAACAATACCATTATCAGAATCTGTTTTAACAGGTAATAAGGCAATATTGCAAATAAGTACATATGAAAAACAATGGTCTAGCTATTCATTTAAGTTAGGAATATCATCAACAAGTACAGGTTCCTCTGAAGAAACAATTTCAGTAGCTCCAACAGATAGTACATTTTTAATAACCAATGCTAGTATTTCTGGTTCAAATTTGATTGTAAAATATAATTGTGATAGTTCATATGTAGGAAAATATATAAAAATTATGAGTGGCTCATATGACTATGTATCTAGTGGAAATTATGCTAACGGTACTTATGCAGATATTGATGCAGATGGAAAAATATTAGCATATACAGATAGTGGAAATGTTAATAGATGGAAAATATTTAACTATACATATAAGAAAGGAAATGCAGTAGCAATAAGTGGTGTAAGTGGAACACTAACAATACCATTATCAGAATCTGTTTTAACAGGTAATAAAGCAATATTGCAAAAGAGTACATATGAAAAACAATGGTCTAGCTATTCATTTGATTTAGGTATATCATCAACAAGTACAGGTACAGCATATAAAGTTATAACAGTTCCAGTTCAATAGTAAAATAAACAAAAAGGTAGCATTAAGCTATCTTTTTGTTAAAATTAGTCACAATTAAGGAGAAAAAATGAAAATAAAGATAAATAAAGAAACAGTATTTAATATAATTGTGTTTAGTATATTTATAGCTATTACAAGTTATGTATCATTACATCATGAAATGTGGAGTGATGAAGCACAAGCTTGGTTGATATCAAGAGATTTATCTTTAATTGATATATTTAAAGAAATGAAATATGAAGGACACTCAATGCTATGGAATTTAATATTAATTCCGTTTATAAAATTAGGATTTCCATATGAATATATTAATTTGATTAGTTGTGTAATAATATATATATCAGTATATATGATATTGTTTAAAATAAAGATAAATAAAATAATAAAATTATTAATAATATTTAGTGAACCCTATATGTATTTTTATACTTCAATTGCAAGGTGTTATTGCTTAATACCATTATTAATTAATATGATAATAATATTAGAAGAAAATAAAAAAAAGAATATATACTCACATGCTATTGTATTAGCATTACTTGCTAATGTACACGCTATAATGGTACCTATAGTTATTATTATTACATTAGTAAATTATATACCAAATATAAGGAAAAGTAGTGAATACAAAAGAAAGTATATATATTCTCTCTGTATAGTTACAATAGGAATATTTCTATTTTTAATTCAAATTATAAACCTAAAAAGCTCAATAATATCAGAAAAGATAAGTAGTATGGAATATAATGATATTAATTTAATATTGGTTAAGGTGCTAAATATATTAAAGAATATATGTTTTTATTATGTACCAAATAATATAGCAGTTATAATATTTTTAATGATTATTATATTAGCTATAATAAGTCTTAAGTATTATCCTAAACAATTTATAATATGCTTCGGCTCATTATTTAGTATAATATTTATAAACTGTATTGTAACACTTTGTAGTAATATTCAAAGAGCACAAGTAATGCTTATTATAATGTTTTATATAGCAGTTAATATATGTAGGAATAGTAATGAATTTATACCAAAATATATAAATAGAATTGCTTTTTTGATATATGTTATAGTATGTGTTGGTTCTATTATTGATGTAGTACCAACTATAAAGAATGAAATAATAAAAAAGTATTCATGTGCTGAAGAAACTATGGAATATATAAATAATAATTATAGTGAAATAAGGAATATATGTTGTTTTACTAATTTTTTAATGTCAACATCGTTAGTACCATATGCAAAGAGTGAATACACCTTTTATGATTTAGTAAATAATAGAGTATTTACATATTATCATTGGGATAAAACGCAAGAGGAATATTTTGATATTCGTATGCATGAAATTGTGCAAAGACTAGAAAATCAATTGTATGATGTTGATAAAGTATTATTAATAGTATCAAAGGATATGAATTATTTGATTGATTTTATAAATATAAAATTAAATATTAATTTAATTTATACTTCGGATAAATCATTTTCCATAAGAATTAATTTTAAAGAAGAGTATTTTGTATATGAAGTATCAAAATATTGAAGAAATGTAAAAAAAAGCAATTATAATAGAGTATAAATTGATAGCTGTATATATGTGATTTATATTTTTGTTCAAAAATTATACAGAGAATTTACATATAATTATTTTTATATAATACGTTTATGAAATATGAAAGTACATAATGAGTACAAATTATAAGTGTACAAGTTGTGTACTTTTTGCATTATTATTTGTATAAGTAAATAATAATAGTCTAATTAATGCTTTAATATAGATTTTATCATTATTAAGGAATTGCATAAAATATATTTAATTATCCTTTTTTATTACATCATGCATATTTAAAATTAAAGTAAATAATAATATAATATTTTTATTATTTAGTTTTTTACTATCTTGAAAAAAATATATAAGTATAGTAAAATAGTATAAGAAAGTAGGAGATTAATTGGAAAATAAAAAAGAAAATATAGAAAAGTTTGAAAGTTATTTAAAAAATAGGAGTTTTAGTGATATAGATATAATTGATTTAATAAGATTTGTTGCAAATCAATATGGAGCTAAGTTTGAAAAAAACAAAGCATATGATAAATTATTGCAAATAATAAATCCCAAGAATAACATAGTGTTTGTACTAGTTGATGGAATGGGTGCATATAAAGTATCAGAGCTTTCTGAAAATCATATATTTAAAGAAAAGTTAAAATATGCAATATCCACAGTAAATCCAACATCAACAGCTTGTATATTATCAAGTATTTGTTTTGCTACATATCCATCAGAACATGGAATATTAGGCTGGTGGGATAGAAACTATGAGTATGGAATAGATTATTATCCATTATTATTTAAAGAAAGAAAAACTGGTATAGATTTAGAAGAAAAAGGAATAAATATAGAAGATATATTTAAATTTGATAATGTATTTGATATGTTTAATTCTGAAGTTAATATATATATGGATAGAAAAATAATTTCATCAAAATATTCAAAAATGTTTGCTGGTAAAAAAGCAAATAGATATGGTGGCTATTCAGTAAAGGATATATTAAGAAAAGTAAATAAAAATTTAAAAGATAAAAGTAGAACATTTAGTTACGTATATATTGATGGATTAGATAATGTGTCACATTTATATGGAGTTGATAGCAAGGAAGTAGAAAATGTAATTTTTGATATTGAAGATGGTATAAAAAAAATAATATTGGATAATAAAGATGTAACAGTGATAGTTACCGCAGATCATGGACAAGTTGAAATGAATAAAATGTTATACCTTAACGAAAAATTTGATTATACAAAGTTTTTTTATGCTATGCCAAGTATTGATACACGAATGATTAGCTTTTTTGTAAAACCTGAATTTTGCGATGCATTTAAAGAGAAATTTTTAACCGAGTTTGGTGATGATGCACTGTTATTTACAAGAGATGAAGCAGAGTATTACAATTTATTTGGTGGCTATAAATTTAGCGAAGATACACATAATTCAGTAGGTCAGTTTGTTGCTGTAATAGTAAATAATAAATTTATGGTATGTGATAAAATATCTTATGATGATTACGTAACTCTAAAAGGAAATCATTCAGGACTAACTCCAGAGGAGACTACTATTCCATTAATCGTAATAGAAAGTGAGAGATAATATAATGGATAATAATGAATTGATTAATAATGTAAAAACTACAATGTCATTAGATGGTATAGAACTTGAAAATAATGATTTTGAAATAATAAGTGAATATTTGAATGGAACTCTTACATTAGAACAGAGCATACAAAGTATAAAAGATGAAATTTCAAAATTATAGCTAATTTTAAAATTATGTAAAATATTCATTGTATGAATAAATAGTTATAAAGGTTAGATATACTAGCTTATTTTATTTTAATTCTAGTTATCTGATTTTTTTTTAGATTTTTCTTTTAATATGTTGAAGTATTAATATAAATATAGTATAATAAAGCTGGTTGGAGAGAGCGAAGTAGTAATAATTTGTGAGCAGCTTAATTGTTACTTAGAAATTATTATTACCGCCTCTTAAGCCTTGAATGGAGGAAAAAAATGTATAAAAAATTTGAGATGGAATTTGCAGGAAGACCACTTATAATAGAAACAGGCAAAATGGCAGGTCTTGCAAATGGTTCATGTTTAGTTAGATATGGTGATACAGCAGTGCTTGTTAATGTAACTATGTCAAAAGAGCCCAAAGAGGGAATTGATTTTCTACCTTTATCAGTAGATTATGAAGAAAGATTATATGCAGTTGGAAAAATTCCAGGTGGTTATGTAAAAAGGGAGGGAAAGCCTTCAACTAAGGCAGTTCTTGTATCACGTGTTATTGATAGACCAATTAGACCTTTGTTTCCAAAAGATTATAGAAATGATACGTGTATAAATGCTTTAGCTTTGGCGGTTGAACCTGATATATTACCTGAAGTTCCAGCAGCAATTGGAGCATCTATTGCTCTTAACATATCTGATATTCCGTTTGACAAATTAGTAGGTTCAATTAAAGTTGGACTTGTTGATGGAAATATTATTTTAAATCCAAATTTAGAACAAAGAGAAAAATCAGATTTAGATTTAACAGTTTCAGCAACACCAGAAAAAGTGTGTATGATTGAAGCAGGTGCAAAAGAAGTTCCAGATGAATTAATGTTGGAGGCAATAAAAAGAGGACATGAAGAAATAAAGAAACTTTGTAAATTTATACAAGGAATAAAAGATGAAATAGGAAAGAAAAAAGTAGAGTATAAATCTTTTGCAATACCTGGAGAACTTGCAAAGTTTGTTGATGATATTGCAGGAAAAAAGTATACAGAAGCAGTTCAAACAAAGGATAAGACTGTAAGAGATGAACAGGTAACTTCTGTAGATGAATTTGTAAAAGAAGAATATATAAAAAAATATGGTGAAGAAGAATATGAAAATAATAAATCTATGATCTCTGAGGCTATGTATAAAGCAGAAAAGAAGGCTGTAAGAAATCTTGTAATAAATGAGGGAAAAAGAGTAGATGGTAGAGGATTAGATGAAATAAGACCACTTAGTGCAGAGGTAGGATTGTTTAATAGAGTACATGGAAGTGGACTATTCTCTCGTGGACAGACACAAGTATTATCAATGCTTACTCTTGGAAGTATTTCTGATGAACAAACTTTTGATGGACTTGATGAAGAGGTATCAAAAAGATATATGCATCATTACAATATGCCATCATACAGTGTTGGTGAAGCAAGACCTGCTCGTGGTCCTGGTAGACGTGAAATTGGACATGGAGCACTTGCGGAAAGAGCCTTAGAGCCTGTTATACCATCAAAAGCTGATTTCCCTTATACAATAAGGATTGTATCAGAAGTGTTAAGTTCAAATGGTTCTACATCACAGGGTAGTATATGTGGTTCAACTTTAGCACTTATGGACGCTGGTGTACCAATAAAAGCACCAGTTGCTGGAATATCAACAGGTCTGTTTACTAAAAATGGTGATACTTCAGATTATATTATGGTAACAGATATACAAGGTATAGAGGACTTTTTTGGAGATATGGATTTTAAAGTTGCAGGTACAAAAAAAGGAATAACTGCTATACAAGTAGATATAAAAGTTGATGGATTAACGTATGATATAATAAAAGAGGCTTTTGAAAGAACAAATAAAGCTAGAAATTACATTCTTGATGAGGTAATGCTAAAGGCAATTGATAAACCAAGAGCAAGCTTACCCAAATATGCACCTAAAATAGAAACACTAAAAATAAATCCTGATAAAATAAGAGATGTAATAGGTACAGGTGGAAAAACTATAAATAAAATTATAGAAGAAACAGGAGTAAAGATTGATATAGAAGATGATGGGACTGTATTTGTAGCAGGTGTAGAGCAAGAAAAATTAGATAAAGCAGTAAGGATAATTGATGAACTTACAAAAGATGTAGAGCTAAATCAGGTATATATGGGAAAGGTAACTAAAATATTACAGTTTGGAGCATTGGTAGAGATATTACCTGGTAAAGAGGGATTATTACATATATCAAAGATTTCAAATAAAAAAGTAAAAAATGTAGAAGATGTATTAAACGTTGGAGATGATATTTTAGTAAAAGTTGTGGAAATTGGAAAAGAAGATGGAAAGTTTAGTTTAACAGCAAAAGACTTGATGAAAGTATAGAGGTGTTTGTTAGTGAAAGTATACGCATTTGTTGGAAAAACTGGTACAGGAAAAAGTTATAATGCACAGTCTGTGGCAAAGAAAAATAATATTCACTATATAATAGATGATGCAATTTTAATAAAAGATACTAAAGTAATTGCAGGAAGATCTGCTAAAACAGAAGCTAGTAAAATTGCTTCTGTTAAGGCTGCTATATTTTTAAATGAAGACAGAAGAAAAAGTATGAAAGAAGTTATAAAAAAAGAAAATATAGACAAAATTTTAGTACTTGGAACTTCTGATGAAATGGTTGAAAGAATAGTTCAAAATTTAGAACTTGGAAAAATTGTAAAAACTATATATATAACAGACGTTGCAACACCAAGCCAAATAGAGGAGGCAAGACGTTCAAGAGTTGAAGAGGGAAAACACGTTGTTCCTGTTCCAACATTTGAAATTCGTAATCAGTTTTCAGGGTACTTTTTAGATACATTAAAGGCTTTTGGTATAAAGACTAAATCAGATGAAGTTGCAAGTGAATGTGAAAGAACTATAATTAGACCTACATATAGTTATCTTGGAAAATATATAATTTCAGATACTGTTATAAATAGTATTATTTCATATTCAGTATCAAGGGTTGATGGAGTAACTAAAGTATTTAAAGTGGTTACTCAAAAATATATAGATGGAATGAAACTTTCAATAGATGTAGAAATAAGGTATGGAAAAAATATACCACAAGTATGTAGCAAAATACAAAATACGGTGATATATGCAATTGATAAAACTACAGGTATTAACCTATTTGGAATAAATGTAAATGTAAAATCGATAAAAATGTAATTATTTTTTACATATAAAAATACATATGAGTAGTTGTTAATTGGAGGAAAAAACATGGAAACAATGAGATATACGGAAACAAGAAAAAGTTCAAAATTATTTATTGTAGCTTTCTTGTTGTTTGTTGCAATTGGAGGTACTATTATATTTTTAGCAATAAAATCAGAACCAAATCCTGTTGTAATTGGAAATAATAATGCTGTTGAGGTAAATAGTTTAGTAGACATTGAAAAGGAAGAGGAAAAGACATCGAATGTAGATGTTTCAAGTATAGAATATGAAGTTACAGATAATATATTAAAAGATACGAGTAATACTAAAATAAAAAGTAATATGACCCTACCTATTGTATCAGTAAATGGTGAAAATTTAAGTGATATAAATACACAGATACAAGAAAATTATGAAAAACTTTTTAGTGCACTTCAAGAAACTTTAAGTTCTGCTGAAAATAAATTTACATATAGAGTTACGTATAAAACTTATGATAATACTATTGGACAAAATAGAATATTATCAATTACAATTTTTCAAAGGGTAACTGATGATAGTGCAAAGAAAAATACCACTGAGAAAGTAAATACATATAACATTAATCTTGCTACAAAACAGATTGTAAAAATAGACGAAATTGCAGTAGATATATTTGGAAATGATTGGAAGAGTATTGTAAATGATGGTATAAAAAACTATGTAGTTGGTAAAAAAATGACAACAGATAGTAAATATACATATACTTTAACTGGACTTGAAAACTGTTATATTAAAGACTCAAAGTTTCATTTAATATTTAACGAGGGCGAATTAGTAGATAAAAAGTATAGTGTATTAGATATTGAAATTAATGCAAATAAATAAAAGGGGAGAGTTAGATGGAAAAGTTGACAATGGATAAGATAGTAAATCTATGTAAAAATAGAGGTTTTATATATCCTGGATCTGAGATTTATGGCGGACTTGCTAATACTTGGGACTATGGACCTCTAGGAGCTAGACTTAAAAATAATATAAAAGATACATGGAGAAAAAGATTTATCCAAGAAAGAAAAAATAGTTATGAAATAGATGCTGATATATTAATGCATCCAAGAGTTTGGGAAGCATCAGGTCATGTAGGCAGTTTTTCAGATCCACTAATTGATTGTAAAGAATGTAAAACAAGGCATAGAGCTGATAATTTAATAAATGATTTTGATACTAGTGCTAATGCTGATGGTATGACTGAGGAAGAGATGGTAAATTATATTAGAGAACATAAAGTACCATGTCCAAGTTGTGGTAAATCTAATTATACCGACATAAGAGAATTTAATTTAATGTTCCAAACATATAGAGGTGTGACAAATGATAACAAAAGTGTTATTTACTTAAGACCAGAAAATGCACAAGGAGAATATGTAAACTTCTTAAGTGTGCAAAGAACAACAAGGGCAAAATTACCATTTAGTATAGGGCAGATTGGTAAGGCTTTTAGAAATGAAATAACACCAGGAAATTTCACATTTAGAACAGTTGAATTTGAACAGATGGAATTTCAGACTTTTTGTAAAGAGGGAACTGATTCACAGATTTATCAGTATTTTAAAGAATATGGAAAACAATATTTTATGGATTTAGGATTATCAGAAGAAAATTTGAGATACCATGATCATGAAAAATTAGCACATTATGCAAAAGAGGCATGTGATATAGAATTTTTATTCCCATTTGGCTGGGGAGAGATTAATGGTACTCACAATAGAACTAATTTTGATTTATCAAGACATCAGGAATACTCAGGAAAGAGTATGGAATATTTAGATCCTGAAACTAACGAGAAATATGTACCATACATTATAGAGTCAACCTATGGATTAGATAGAACTGTTTTGGCTGTTTTGTGTCAAGCTTACGATGAAGAAGAGGTAGGAGAGGGAGATGTAAGAGTAGTACTTCATCTAAATCCTGTTATAGCTCCATATAAAGCTGCAGTATTGCCTTTATCAAAAAAATTAAGTGAGGGAGCAGACAGTGTATACGGTAAGCTTTCTAAAAAGTTTATGTGTGATTATGATGAGGCAGGAAGTATTGGAAAAAGGTATAGAAGACAAGATGAAGTTGGAACTCCATATTGTATAACTTATGATTTTGAGTCAGAAAATGACAGCTCTGTTACAGTACGTGATAGGGATACAATGAAACAAGAGAGGGTAAAAATAGAAGAATTAGAACAATATTTTGATGGAAAATTTGAAATGTAGATAAATTATTTTTAGGAGGAGCTAATGAAGAAAAGAGGAATAGCCACTTATGTAGTTGTAGGTATATTAGTATTTGCAATGGTATTTTCAATGTTTTCAGCGCTAGTAGCTGCAATTATGTAATTTTAAACAAAAGAGGTTGATGTTTTTATGTTACAAGATATGGTATCAAACATATTAAAATTTATGTATGATGTAGGTAGAGTGCTAGATTTAACTAGTCCAATAAGGATACTAGTGGGAATTATTGATATTGTTATAGTGGCATTGATTGTATATAGCATATTTAAGGCAATGAAAGAAACAAGAGCTAGACAAATATTTAAAGGTTTACTTATATTGTGTGGTCTTTTAGTGGTTGCAAAAATATGTAATTTAGTAATACTTAAATTTTTACTTACTAACTTTATGACATATGGAGTTTTAATATTAATAGTAGTATTTCAACCTGAGCTTAGAAATGTATTTGAAAAGATAGGTAGAAGTAAAATAGTTGATGTATTTGATAATAATGATGATATGCATGAAAAAAATTCAATAACAGAAATTGTAAAAGCAACAGAAATAATGTCTATGAAAAATATAGGAGCGCTTATAGTTCTACAAAGAAATTCAAAAATCACTGATGTATTAAAAGAGGGAATAAGTTTATCAGCAAATGTATCATCTGAACTTATACAGAATATATTTTATCCAAAGGCGCCTTTGCATGATGGGGCAATTGTCGTTGATGGTTCTGTTATACTTTCAGCTAAGTGCATATTGCCCCTTGCATATGAGATGTCTGTACCCAAAAATCTAGGTACTAGACATAGAGCAGCAGTTGGAATTACAGAAATATCAGATGCACTTGTAGTTGTGGTATCTGAAGAAACAGGGACAATATCGTTAGCTGAAGATGGAAAACTCACTCAGAAACTTACACCTGAAAAATTAAAAGATATTCTCTTACAAAAGCTACAAAAAGGTAGGAATACTGCTGTTATAAAAAATAAAATTAGAAATAAGACTTAATGTTATAAAACAAGGTATAAATATTGATGGTTATTCATATATACTTATATAGAATTTTATAGAGGAGGTATATATGAATACAATTTTTGTTGATGTAGCAAGTAGCAATAAGGCATACTCAGGACTAAAAAATAAACTTGTAAGTATAAATAAAAAAATAAAAAAGTATGATTTTAGAGTGGATTATTTAAATAATACATATACAAATAGTAATATGTATCTGACTTTTGATCCTAAATATTTTGATACCGTAGTTGATAAAAAAAATAATGTTTTCAAAGAAAAAAGTATTGATAAGATTTTGACTAAAAAGTTAAAAAAAATGGATAAACTTTATATAGTTTCTAGTAAAAATGTTGACCAAAACCAGTTATATCAAAAATATGTTAATATGATATTACCTGTAAAGGATAAAAAGATCGAATATATCAATGAAAAAAATACTATGTTTAAAAATGATATGAAATATATAGACAAGTTTGTAAATGAAAATAAAATAAAAGATAATAAATTAAAAATATTATTAGTATTAGATGATATAAATGATTTTGATAATAAAAAAGTAATAGAATATATATCAAAGTATAAATATCTTGATATTTTAAGAATGAATAATATTGGAAAAACTGATTACAAGGTTTTGAGTATAAAAATAGATGAGATAAATGAGGAATATGGTACTACTATTAGTATTATTCAAAAAAAGAATTTATTAGAATATAATGTATATTTGGCGTATTCCAATGTACCAAGACAAGAATTTATTCAGAAGTATGCATTAAGGAAAAAATCTCTTTTTATAGAGATGCAAAATGCTGAATTTGATGTTTTTAATGATGAGTGTAAGTTGTATGAACAAAATAAGTATAATATAAAGACTGTATTTGACAGAAATAGAATGCAGATTGAAAATTACAGTAAAAATAAACTTGGGGCATGGTACAAAATTAGCCAGATGAGTTAAAAATTACATTAATATTTAATAAACTTTAATATAAAAACTAGATATAGTATTGACAAACATAGTATAATATAGATTATATAAATTTAATTAGGAGGAATGAAATAATGGAAGAAAGAGAAATAATGCTTACACCAGAAGGATATAAGAAAATAGAGGATGAATTAAAATATTTAAAAGGACCAAAGAAAATGGAGGTCGCAGAAAGAATAAAAGTTGCAAGAGAATTTGGAGATTTATCTGAAAACTCAGAATATGATGATGCTAAAAATGAGCAAGCTTTATTGGAGGCAAGAATATTAGAGCTTGAAAATACAATTAGACTTGCAAAAGTTGTTGAAGATGACGATGTTTCTACAAGAAAAGTTAATGTTGGTACACAAGTAACAGTATATGATTATGAATTTGATGAAGAAATTACTTATGGGATTGTTGGAGCAACAGAAGTAAATATTGCAGAGAATAAAATTTCTAATGAGTCTCCTGTTGGAAAGGCTTTAATTGGAAAAAAGAAAGGTGAAGAGGTTGAAGTTGAAACACCTGGTGGAGTAAGTAAATATAAAGTTATAAATATAAAAAGATTAGCTTAAAAATAGTTTGGAGGGATAGAAGTGGGAGAAATTAAAGAATTAAAAAAGGTACGTGAGGAAAAAATACAAAAATTACATGAAGCTGGAGTAAATGTTCACCCAGAAAGATTTGAGTATACACATACTTTAAAACAGGCAATGGGGCTAGAAGAGGGAACTAAAGATGTGTACGTTGCTGGTAGAGTAATGTCAAAAAGGAAAATGGGAAAGATTAGCTTTTTAGATCTTAGAGATGTTGAAGGGCGAATTCAACTATGTTTAAAAAAAGATGAACTTGGAGAAGAACTGTACAAGCATATTCATGAAACTTTAGATGTAGGAGATTTTATAGGTGTTGGAGGAGAGATATTTATAACTCAGACTGGTGAGAAAACAATTAGAGTGTCAAGTTATACTTTTCTTGGAAAATCATTAAGACCTCTACCAGAAAAGTTTCATGGTATTACAAATCAAGAGATGTTATATAGAGAAAGACATTTGGATTTAATAATGAATGATGATACTAAAAAAAGATTTTTATTAAGATCTAAATTTATAAAACTTATGAGAGATTTTCTAGATAGTAAAGGTTTTATAGAAGTAGAAACCCCAGTATTACAAAATACTGCTTCAGGAGCTACTGCCAGACCATTTATAACTCATCATAATACGTATAATCAAGATGTATTTTTAAGAATTTCTCCAGAACTTACCCTTAAAAAACTTATAATAGGTGGTTTTACTAATGTTTTTGAAATTGCTAGAGATTTTAGAAATGAGGGGATAAGTGTAAATCATTTACAAGACTTTACTATGATTGAGGGTTATAGCGCATATTATAATTATAGAGATAATATGAAACTTATGAGAGAAATGATAATTTATATAATTTCTAATTTATTTGATGGTAAGTTAAATGTAATGATTGGTGAACAGGAAATTGATTTTGGCTGTGAATGGCAAGAAATATCTTTTAGAGATTTATTGATAAAGGATTGTGGAATAGATATAGACAAGTTTGATACAGCTAGCTCATTACTAGAAGAAATTAGAAAAAATAATATACAATTAGAAGTTGAAGATATTGAAAGTTTAGGTAGAGGTAATTTAATAGATCAATTGTATAAAAAAGTTAGTAGACCTAATATAATTAATCCTACATTTTTAATAAATCACCCAATTGATTTATCTCCACTTGCTAGAGCAAATGATGATAATCCACTACTTACTGACCGTTTTCAACTTATAGTTAATGGACAAGAAATAATTAATGGTTATTCAGAGCTTGTTGATGCAGTAGAACAAGAAAAAAGATTTATTGAACAAAATGAACTTAAAGAAAATGGCGATGAAGAAGCTATGAGTATAGATCATGAGTATGTTAAGGCTATGGAATATGGAATGCCACCAATATCTGGTTGGGGACTTGGGATTGATAGATTTTTGCAATTCTTGACAAATAGTTATAATATACGTGATGTGGTATTATATCCATTACTAAAACCTAGAGAAAATGTTGAGGACGATGATAATACAGATGGAAGTAATATAGATAAATAAACTAAAAATTATTTATTTAATTATCATTACTTATATCTTTTAAATATATCATTAAAGTAAATTTAAAGAAGCAGTAACAAAATAAGGTTACTGTTTTTTGCATTAAATTATATTATATATATTAAGTAAAAATTAAAAAAATGGAATGTAAAGAAATTTAGTCATTTTGAAAAAGTAAGTACTAGAAATTATTGATAATACTGAGTTGTAAAAAAATATAAGGATATAATTTTGTTTGTCTTTATAGAAAAAATATGAAAATTTATATTTTTTTAGAAAAAATTCATATTTTTTTGTTGACATAATACTAAACATGCGATATAATTAAATTATGAGATGTATTAAAAACAAAAAATAATTTTTTTAAGGAGGATATTAATATGGGAGAAAGAATAATGAAGTATGTTCATGCGGTTGGTGGAATGAATAATTTTGTTTGGCAGGTTGACAACTATCAGCTACCAGTGGAAATTGTGGCTGAAATAAAAGCATACAAAAGAAAAAGAGAAAATCAGGGTATTCCTGATAGATTGCATAGACTGCTAATGAATATTATGTATATTTAGTAGTCCAAAAAAACTAAAAAAATCATTGAATTTACATTGTATTTTCAATGATTTTTTTTTGATATAATGGAACGACCATAAAATTTGTATTTTAATATAATAAATAAAATTCTAAGAAATATTCACATTCATAATAATTATGCTAAGCCTATTTACATAATGTTTTTGATAAAAATGGTGAAACTCGTTAGTTTACAATAAAAAAAGTAATTTTCAATTAAATTGTACAGATTGTAATAGAAATTTGATTAAATTATTTTGTAGTACTAAAATTTACTTGTGTTTTTAGACATAATATGATATAATACGTATAGATTATAAGTTTAAGGGAGGAATAATACAATGGGTTGGTTAGATTGGACAATATCAATTCTTACTATAATAGTAGGAATAGTACTTACAATTGTTATAATGCTACAAAGTAGTAAAGATTCACAATCTTCAATTACAGGTACAAATACATTTTATGGTGCAAATAAATCAAAAACATTAGATGGTATACTATCTAAGTATACAGTAGTGCTTGCACTTTTGTTTATAGCATTATGTTTTTTGACTACTGTTGCAATACTTCATTAGAAAGAGGAAAATTTATGAGTAAAAAGCAAATAAAAAAAGATAGAAAAAAGAGTAATGTTTTAGATATAAATGAAGATGATTATATACAAAAAAAGGAAGTGCTCACTTCCTTTTTTTTAGATAAAACATATACTCCTATGACACAAAAACAAATAATGAATATACTAGGAGTTCCTAATATAGATAAACCATTTCTTGAATTAATACTAGATGAGATAGAATTAGAAGGAATAATTTTTTTAGATGAAAGTAAAAGGTATGTGCTTTGTTCTAAAAAAAATGTCGTAAAATGTGTTTTTGAGACTAAATCTCAAGGGTATGGTTTTGGAATTATTGATAATGATGATGATATATATATATCAGTTGCAAATTCAATGGGTGCAATGAATAAAGATGTAATTTTAGTTAAGATTTTAGAGGAAGCAGAAACAGGAAGAAAAAAAGAAGGTAAAGTAATAAAGATTATAAAAAGAAATGTAACTAAAGTTGTAGGTAGATATATAGATAACAAGAATTTTGGTTTTGTTGTGCCTATTGATGGAAAAATAAATGATATATATATTCCAAAGAAGTATACAAAAGGATTAAAAAATGATATTTTTGTTGAAGTAGAAATAATAAAATATGCTACTAGTAATTCAAAAGCAGAAGGTAAAATTGTAAAAGTTATAGGAAATGGAAAAGAAAGTAATATAGAAGTAAAAGCGTTATATAGAGCATATAATTTAGATTACTTAGAGAATTTTAATGAATTAGTTATGAATGAATTGGAAAATATCCCAAGTATAGTAACTGAATCTGAAAAAGTAGGTAGAGTAGATAAGACTAACGAAAATATGTATACTATTGATGGAGATGATGCAAAAGATTTAGATGATGCTGTTTGTGTAAAAAGGATTGGCAATGATAAATATTTGTTATCTGTATGTATTGCAGATGTTAGCCATTATGTTAAGGGTGGAACGGCACTTGATAATGAAGCTATTGCTAGAGGGACAAGTATATATATTCCAGGAACTGTAATACCTATGTTACCGAAAAAATTATCTAATGGAATATGTAGTTTAAATGAAGGTGTTGAAAGGCTTGCTTTAGGCATTGACATGGTAATTGATAATACAGGTGAGGTAATTGAGAGTACAGTATATAAAGCGGTAATAAAGTCAAAAAAGCAGATGACATATGATAAAGTATATAAAGTTATTATGAAAGAAGATAAAGATGTATTAAATGAGTATAAAGAATATCAAAAAGACATTTTTTTAATGAGAGAATTAGCACTTATTTTAATGGATAAAAGACATAAAGATGGAAGTATAAATTTCGATATACCAGAAACTAAAGTAATACTTAATGAAAATGGTGATGTTGTAGATATTGCACCATATAACATAACTATTGCAAATAAAATAATAGAAGAATTTATGTTAGTTGCAAATATGACAATAGC
Source organism: uncultured Clostridium sp. (assembly GCA_948470565.1). Lineage (GTDB taxonomy): Bacteria > Bacillota > Clostridia > TANB77 > CAG-465 > CAG-465. Next base: position 4,859 of record CAOKPF010000035.1, on the reverse strand, counting down.
AGAAAAGTTTTTCTTTTTAGAATTACCATTTATATATCGTATACATGAACAACCTGATGAGGGAAAATTACATGAATTAAATGAGATTTTATCAAATTATCATAAGAAAATAAAAGGAATAAAAAATATACATCCAAAAACATTGTCTGATATTATTGATAGTATTGAAGATGAAGAGGAAAAACAAATAATATCAAATTCAGTGCTAAGAGCTCTAAAACTTGCAAAATATTCGAATGAATGTTTACGGACATTTTGGACTTTCTGCTAAATATTATTGTCATTTTACTTCACCTATAAGAAGATATCCTGACCTTTTTATACATAGAGTAATTTCTGATTATTTAGATAGTAATTCTTTGATTCCAGAGGAAAGAGTTAAAATGTATGAAATACAAGCACAGAAATATTCAGAGAGTTCTTCGGAGGCAGAAAAGCAAGCAACAATTATTGAAAGAGATTTTGATGATTTGTACAAAGCTATATATATGGAAAGATTTATCTCAAAAGTATTTAATGCAAGAGTTGCTTCACTAACATCATTTGGGATATTTATAAAATTAGAAAATACAGTTGAAGGGCTAGTACCATTTGCACTTATGCCTTTTGATGATTATTATGTATATGATGAAAAAAGAAATATAATTGTAGGACAAAATACATCTAAAATTTATAGAGTTGGAGATAAAGTTCGAGTTCTATTAGAAGATGTGGACATAAGGTTAAAAAGGTTAGATTTTAGAATGTTATCTTAATATATTATGAAAATTAGGAGGTTATAATGGAAGAAAGAATAAATGGTAGTATGAAGAAAAATAAAAGAGTAGTAAATAATAATAGTAAAAAAAGCAGTAGTGCTATTAAAAAATATTTCGCTTTTTACAAAGAGAGTATTATGAGAAAACATATAATTTTTTATGTCCTTTCGATGTTAATATTCTTTATATTTATTAGTATGTTAATATCTAATACGGATATTAAAAATAGCGTAAAAAGTGTGTTGGAAGCATCTATGGAAAATGACGATTTTTTTACAAATGCCACTCTTACTTTTAAGTCAATATTTACACAAAAAATTCCACTTTGCGCAATTGTAATTTTTGCTGGTATTACACCATATGCACATATACCTGTACTTGGTGTGGCATATTCTATTATACTTGCAATAAGTGCATATACTTGTTTTGTTTCAACAGATTCTAGTTTTACTTTGATATTAGCATGTATAGGTTGTATAATTCAAATGTTTGGAATTTCTCTAGATATTGCTACTGGTGTACATTATTGCAAACTATCAACTAAAAAGTATAAGTATAATAATGGTGGGTATAAATTTGGGCTAAATGATATAAAGAAACAATTATATGAAACTAGAAAAGATGAAAAGAAGTTAAAAGAAATTGAAAAAAAGATGGAAATGGAAAATAAAAAGTTAGAAGAATTAAATGTTAAAGTTCCATACATAAATTATGTAATATCATTTTTTATATCAGTTTTAATTGTAATTATTGGAACTATTATATCTAGTTTTTAGGAGGCAATATGAGAGTTAGATTTAATCCTAATGCTAAAGATGAATTAGCAAATTTCGATAGGTTTATTGATAGTAAGGAAAAAATTAATGAAATACTCAATAAAAAAGAAAATAAAGATAGGAAAATATATATTGAAATTGGGATGGGGAAAGGTGATTTTATAACTAGTATGGCACATCTTAAGCCTGATGGAATATATATAGGTGTTGAGCTAGTAGAGTCAATACTTGCTCTTGGAATAAAAAAATTAAAAAGATTTGAAAAACAAAATAGTGTATATTTAGATAATTTATATTTAATGTCATTTGATGCTAAGGATATTGCTGATATTTTTTCATATAATGTATTTGAAAAAATATATTTAAATTTTAGTGATCCGTGGCCTAAGTCAAGGCATGAAAAAAGAAGGCTTACGTATAAAGGTTTTTTAGAAGAATATAAAAAGGTTTTAAAGAAAGATGGAATAATAGAATTTAAAACTGATAATAGAGAATTATTTGAATACAGTCTTGTTAGTATGCAAAATTTTGGCGTAGAATTTTTGAATGTTTATTTGGATTTGCATAAGACTAATGTGTTTAATGTAGTTACAGAATATGAAGCTAAATTTTCAGAAAAGGGACCAATTTACAAACTTGTAGCAAAAGTAAAATGATTAATTACACAAATTTGGAGAAAATTTGTAAAATAGGTATTTTTTTCATAAATTTAGCATAAAATATTGACAAATAAATAAATTTGTATTAGAATATTAGTGCATGGTTGGTGGATATAGCACAGTTGGTTAGCGCGCCAGTTTGTGGCACTGGAGGTCATGGGTTCGAATCCCATTTTCCACCCCATTACTAATTATATATTGGGCTGTCGCCAAGTGGTAAGGCACTAGACTTTGACTCTAGCATTTCGCTGGTTCGAATCCAGCCAGCCCAGCCAATGAACTCCGTGAAAATGCTGAACTTTCAACATTTTTGCGGCTTTTTAATATAATTTTTATTGCTGGTTTTTAATTAAAATAGTAAATTTGAGTTCCAAAAATGAGTTTAAATTTTTTTAAATATATTAATATATAGTAAACAACAAATTTTAGTGTTATAATATATATTGAAAGAGAGGAATGCTATGAATAGTATAGATTTGATGAATTACTGGATAAAAAGTTATGATAATGATTATAATGTTATGCTAGATTTAAGAGAAAAAAAGAGAAATACATATTGTCTATTTTTTGGACAATTACTTATAGAAAAGCTATTGAAAGCATATTATGCAAAAATGAATAAAAATGCTCCATATGCACCTAGAACACATGAATTAGCTTATTTAGCGAATAAAATGAATATGAAATTAAACGAAAAGCAAGAAGATATGCTTGAAACTATTTCTGATTTTAATATGGAAGCAAGATATGGAGATTATAAATATACATTTGAATTAAAATGCACAGATGAATATACTAATACATGGATAGAAAATATTAAGGAGTTGAGGAAATGGCTAAAAGAGTTATTGATGGAGAAATAATGGATATTGTAAATAAGTATGTAGAAGTAATTTTAGCACATTATGAAGTAAAAGCTATTATTTTATTTGGTTCATATGCTAAAGGAACAAATCATGAAGATAGCGATATAGATATTGCTATTATTACTGATGATTTAAAATGCACAGATGCTTTTGATGAACAATTAAATTTAAAAAAATTACGAAGAAACATTGATTATCGTATAGAGCCACATTTAATTGAAGTAGCAGATTATGACAATGTGGAAACGCCTTTTGTTCAAGAAGTTATAAATACAGGAATAAAAGTGGCATAGTATATTATAAAAACAGAAATAGATCGGAGGTGAGGAGCATAGAAAGGTTTTCAAGAAGAATGCATGGTGGAGAACTATGGGCTAAAATAGAAGTGTTAGAAAATGTTTCTACTCCTTTGTTTAATAATCGATAAAGTTCAAATAAATGAGAATAAAAATATGAATTATGAAGACAAAAAAATAGTAGGAGTTGTTGCTTCAAATGTTGAGCCGGAGGTAGCATTAAATGTAATTGGACATTTAGCAATTTCAATAGGAAAATATTCAAATGAAGAAATAATGGGAAAATAATAATTAAAGATAAAACTGGAATTGAACATTTAGACATTAGTCAGTTTCCATTTATAATAACAAAAGTTAAATCTGGAAAATTAAAAAATGCAATAGATTTAGCAAAACAAAATCCTAATTTATTAGTAGCTGATTATCCTAGAGATATGTTAGATACTAAAACTGATGAAGAATTAGTAAATTCAATTAGTTCAAAAGAAAATGACAAATTGGAATATTTAGGTGTTATTATTTATGGCAATACTAAAGATGTTAATGAAATAACTGGCAAATATCAATTATGGAGAATGGAATAATCTAAAAACATAAATAATTGTAAACAAAATGAGTTCCAAAAATGTATCCCACGAAGCTTACAAGCCGATTTTTTCGCAGAAATAACGGCTTTGAAAGTGGCTACATTTTTTACAGCCCAGCCAGATTAATTTATACAACTCTAAAATATTGAGAAATCAATATTTTGGAGCTTTCTGTAATTTTATAACAATTAATGATATAGTATTAAATATAATTGTAAAATTTAATAAGTATTTTTATAAAAGGAGCGTGATTGTATGGTATATACACTCTGTAAATATCCAGACGAAACAGAAGTAGTTTTTTCAGATATTTGTAAAAAGGATAATGGAGAAGAATATATAAGAGTTTCTTTTGAACGACCTACTAAACTTGGTTTTGATACGATTGTTTTTGAGGTTCCTAGCTATAAAATAATTGAGCGAGATGGACATTATTCAGATGAAGAAGTAGAAGAATTTAAGCAAATAGTTGAAAGAGGTGTACATCTATTTTTTAAATATGCTCGTGAAGGAGGTCTAAAACTTGCCTAATTTATTAGAAATAATGCGGGTATAAAATTTATTTTTGGTCTAATTAATTTAATGAGCCTATTCATGCTCATGTTTCAAAAGGAAAACCTACTAAAAATTATTGAATTTACATATGTATTTTCAATGATTTTTATTATTATAATTAACAATATATATTTTTTAATAACTTCTTTTTTGCAATTTTAGAGCAATTGAAGAATATATATATGTAAAATAATTTGTAAGCATTTTTTTTTGCATATATTTAAATTCATAATAGTTTTTTATCATTTAATAGAGTTGTACTTTATAATTTTTTACTTGTTTAAGTTGTATTTAATAATAATAAAAACTATTAGGGACGTTCCATAAATAAATGTTACAATTTTTATGTAGACTTAAAATTT
>CAOKPF010000034.1 GCA_948470565.1 uncultured Clostridium sp. | reverse complement strand
AATCACACTAAATTTGACATAACACTTGACTTTTCGCTAGAAATTTGGTACAATTTTATTAGTGAATGAATGAAACAATAAATTAAATAATTTTTGTGAGCCGCCAAGGAGCGGCAGAAAAGGAGAATAAGTATGAATAAAATTTATATTGCAAACTCAATGGCACTCGTAAACGGTACATTCGCTGCAACAGTTGAAGCAGAATATGGTGACAACTGTGTAGAAGGCACAAAGGTGACCCTTGCCCACCACGGGTCACGCTCCAAAAATCCAGCACCTTGTTGCTGGGAGCAACCAATTCCTCAGTTAGAAGAGGGAGATGAGATTCTTATCTCGCATATCGACCTTGACTGCATTGGCGGATGCGCTGCGGTGTTAGGCATTAAGCCTGAGTGTGATGAATTTTGGAAAGCAGCAGCATTTGTTGATGTAAATGGCCCACACCACATTCAGGAACTTACACAAAAGCAGCAAGATATGCTAAACGCATACTACGCATGGTCTGCTCAGCAACCACGTGCTCCACGTTACACTGAGGTGACTGATGTCACTGAGGTTGTAATGGCCAATATCAGTATCATCGAAAGAATTACATCATTGGAAGATGAACTGATTGAAGCAGGCAAAGAATGGAGAGAAAAAACTACAAAAGAAGTAGAAAGTAAACTGCAAACAGAGTGTGAAATTTTTAGGGCTTTTATTACAGATAGAGTTTTCTGTGCTGGATCGTATTATAGCCCAAAACTTGGAGCAATAATTCCGGCAACAGTAACATTGAACACAGGCATGAAAGCTATTACAATCGCTTTTGAAGACGGAGGCAAGAAATGCTCCGCTGTAGAAATTGTACAGTCCCTTTGGGGGTCAGAAGCTGGCGGTAGAGCTGGAATTGCAGGGAGTCCAAGAGGTTGGCAAAAAACAGATGATGAGCTTGTAGTTGAATTTGCACGAGCAAAAGAAGCAGTAGAAGCTGCACTTAGCTAAAATTCATACAAATGATAACAAGGGGTCTAGTTAATTACTAGGCTCCTTTAATTTTTATTTCCATTCAATTATTTCTTTTAATTCTTTTCTTGGTCGAGCTTTTACTTCATTACTTGCATAACCTATTGTTATTGCAGAAACTAAATCAAAATTTTTATGTTCAACTAATTTAGCTATTTTATCTTTCGTAAATACAATATCTCTTATCCAAAGTGAACCAAGTCCCATATCTGTTGCTTTTAAAAGAATATGTTCAATAGCAGCACCAATTGACAATATATTAGATACACTATTTTTATCACATGTATTAAACACTAATATAAAAACTGGTGCCTCTTTAATTATATCTGCTGATTTTTTTACACTTCTTCTAAATATATTATTAGTTCCTTTACTATCATACTCAATCTGTTCATCTAACATAATATCTGCAATTTTATTTTTAGTTTCCTTATCCACAATAACGTATAACCATGGTTGTCTATTTTTTGCAGATGGTGCTAATCTTGCACATTCAATTATTTCTTCTACTATGTTATATTCAATCTCTATATCTTTATAATTTCTAATACTTCGTCTATCCTCTACAACTTTTTTAAATTCCATAATCACACCTTAAACTCATTTCTTCTTTCAATAAATTCCTGTAATATATAATTTTGCCAAGGTCTACACATCTTTCCCATATACTCTTCAGGATTTACCCAAAGTACAGTATGATCTTTTTCAATAGGTTCAGTAACTAACTCATCAAATTCTGCAATATGTACATATGCTTCACATTCTATATATCCATATGTTTTAGAATATACATATGAGTGCACCTCATCAAATTTACGTATGTTTTTTATACTATAACCTGTTTCTTCTATAAGTTCTCTTTTTAAAGTATCAATTTGCGTTTCTCCCTCTTCCATTCCATCACCTAGAAAAAATATTTCTCCATCTGTTACAATGGCTACTTTGTCATCTTCTTTTCTTGTAATTATCGCATATGAACCAGGTCTTTTTTATAGTCAATATTTTCTTCTTTTCCACCTTTTACCTTAATATTTATAATTATACAGCACATAGAGTGTATCTGTAATCTATCCTAATCATGCTTTTAAATTTAGGATAATATTTAATTATTTTTTTCAAATATATCATAATGTCATTTACTAATCATTATTTAAATCAATGCCATCAATACAATGTTCATAAATGAATTTTTTTAAATCGAACATATCTGCACTTTCATAATATTTAATAAGTTTTTCATAAAATGTTTCTTGATCATCTTGTGCAATAGTTATTATTCCACAACCATTATCTATCATTATTTTATTTGCAAATAACATAGCTACTCTTTTATTACCATCGATAAACATTTGTCTTCTCATTACTGATAACATTATTTCAATAGCAATTTCAGTCTTTGTTTTTTCACTTTGATTTAATAAATCTTCTAATTCTTCTTTTATTTGACTTTCAATAGGAAATTGTGGTTTCCATTTAGTACCACCTATACTAACAGGTGTCGCTCTAATTCTTCCTAATTCTTGCTCTAATACTAATTTATCAGCAACTAATTTATGAATATGGCATAAGACATTATAGTCATATTCAATTTCTTCATTTTCTAAGATAAATTGCCAAGCGTATTTTAAATTATTTATAGCTATTATTTTATCAACAGTTAAACCATTTACAACACCACCATCATAAATTATTTGTGTTTCAGGATATGTTACTCCAATACCCTCTAAATTAGCACTTTTCCATATATAATCTACTATATTTCTTTTAGCAATAAATACATTTTGCTCTCTTGTTAAATTATATTTATCTTGCATTTTTATTGCCTCCTTTTAAAATTAATTCTACTTCTCCATTGTTCTATCAACAATTGTTAGTGATAAAAAGTTATATATAAATGCCTTACTAAATAATACCAATTTTGCAATATGTTTAATTAATTCATCATTACTTAGTTTTGAATAGTCAAAATCTTTTTCTTCTTTAAAATCATAATCAAAATAACTTTCAATATCTTGATATAGCAATTACACAAATACATATAACTAATAATATGCTACATATCTGCAATTTTATTTTTAGTTTCCTTATCTACAATACGTATAACCATGGTTGCTATTTTTGCAGATGGTGCTAATCTTGCACATTCAATTATTTCTTCTACTATGTTATTTTCAATCTCTATATCTTTATAATTTCTAATACTTCGCCTATCCTCTACAACTTTTTTAAATTCCATAATCACACCTTAAACTCATTTCTTCTTTCAATAAATTCCTGTAATATATAATTTTGCCAAGGTCTACACATCTTTCCCATATACTCTTCAGGATTTACCCAAAGTACAGTATGATCTTTTTCAATAGGTTCAGTAACTAACTCATCAAATTCTGCAATATGTACATATGCTTCACATTCTATATATCCATATGTTTTAGAATATACATATGAGTGCACCTCATCAAATTTACGTATGTTTTTTATACTATAACCTGTTTCTTCTATAAGTTCTCTTTTTAAAGTATCAATTTGCGTTTCTCCCTCTTCCATTCCACCACCTAGAAAAAATATTTCTCCATCTGTTACAATGGCTACTTTGTCATCTTCCTTTCTTGTAATTATCGCATATGAACCAGGTCTTTTTTTATATTCAACATTTTCTTCTTTTCCACCTAAATATTTCATTTTTTCTACCACCTTTTACCTTATTATTTATAATTATACAGCCCATAGAGTGTATCTGTAATCTATTCTAATCAAGCTTATTTAATTTATATTTATTATATAATTCTTTTGTTATTTCAAATCTCCAGTAAAGTTTTCAATTAACTTTTGATATTGGTCTTGTGCATTTAGACAAGTATCTGTAAGATAACCTTTTTCACCACCACGTTGATATTGATTTAAGCCTCTATAATAAAATAGTTTATCTTTATCTAATATTATAAATGGAATAATATCATTTTTTAGGCATTCTTTAAATATTATTATACGACCAACTCTACCATTACCATCTTGAAATGGGTGAATTTTTTCAAAATCACTATGAAATTTTACAATATCTTCAAATGTAGCTTTTTCTAATGAGTTGTACCAATTCAATAGTTTGTTCATATCACTTGCCACATCTTTTGGATTAGATGTTTCATTTCCACCCACTTCATTTGCTAGAGCTTTATAATCTCCAACATTAAACCAAGATTTTCTTCCATCAGATGTTCCAGTTTTTAGTATTTTATGAAATTCTTTTATCATATCTTCTGTTAAAGTTTTATCTGCTACATCTAACATATAATCTACTAATTTAAAATGATTTGATGTTTCTATAATATCGTCTACTTTAGCTTGTGAATTTCCATCTTCTAAAACTAAAGTATTTGTTTCAAAAATATATCTTGTTTGTTCTTCAGTTAATGTACTTCCTTCTATATGGTTTGTATTGTAGGCAAAATTAATTTGAGTTATATGGTATAAATTACCTTTTAAACCCATTTCTTTTTGCTCTCTTAAAATATCTAAAACATTACTCATATATATAATTTCTCCTTTTTTATACCTTAACATTATACCATAAAATGACTAAAATTACTATATTTATAACTAAAAAATCCAATAATATACACCTAATATATTCAAAGCTGATTAATGCATAACATATGTAGAATTTTAAAAAATGTTAAAATCATCTATACTACAATCCTAAATGATTTATTATAATGGCAAGGAAATTAAAAAAATATATAAACTTTGTATATGATTTAAACAACAAAATAATTTACTAATTTTACTGTATTTTAAAATTATTATTGTATTATTATGTAAATTATGATATAATATATTTACTATTATTATGTAATTAGTACTAATGTAACTTTTTTAGCTATCCAAAAAGGAGGAATTATGGCAAGAATATTAGTAACAGGAAAATATGTAGACCCAAGTACGTATGTACTCTACTTAGAAAATGGTGAAATTTACAGAACACTTGAAGAGAGTATACCATTAAAAATAGCAGATGAAGTATGGTGTCCTATAAAATTAAAAAATAGCCTTGGAACTGGAACTATATTAATGTGTAAAAAGTGGGATAAAAACGGAAATGAAATTGACGAATTTCCTTTAATACACAACAAAAAAGGGTTATGGGCAATAAATCAAGCCTCTGCAAAAAGAGGAATATTCCATAAATATACACCTATAGATTAGCTAATACTTTATTTAAATGAAAATCGTTGAAATTACATTTTGTAAAATCAACGATTTTTATTTTTTTGATTATCTTCTTTTTTATTTAATTTCTTAAGTTTAATAAATATTTTTAAAAGTACATATATTAAAATAGCAGGATTTATAGTAACAACTACGTCACACTCAAAGTTTACAATTTTTTTTGAAATATATACATTATACTCAAGTTTACTTTTATTAAATCTCTTAATATTTTTGCCAATATACATTGATACAACTGTATTGATAAAAGTAACAATATATGCATTTAGTATCATATCATTAAAGTTTACTCCAACATCTATATATAGCCTTTTAAATCTTATACTATTACTAATCAATTTAATATCTTTTGCTGTAAGTACATAATCCTCTTTTTTTCTAAAGTTTAAGTAGTTTTTTGCAACTTTAAATAATACTTCTGCTATATTTACTTTACTTTTCTTTTGATTTTTTGAAGTAATTTTATTATTTTTGCTTTCCTTGTTATTTTCATGTTTTCCTTTTTCTAACTTTTTGTTATTATCTTTATTATTATTATCTTTATCATTATTTTTACTTGAATTATTAAATTTTATAGTTTTTACTTTTATAAACCCATACAGATAAATTTTTATATCATCTTTATTACGTACTATATCTTGATTACTTTTTTCAGTATATTTAATTCCAACTTTTATTGGAATAATAAGAGTAATAAGTACTATAAATAAAATAATGTATACAATATACATATTACCACCATTATTATTATTGTACTTATTATTATTAAAAATCATATTTTAATTAATTTGAACTTTTTCTACAAAAATAGTTTATTTTTTCATATATTATTCAGTATATTCCATTTGATAACCAATAATATCTATTATATCACCATTCTTTAGTCCATCTTCTTTTAATTTTTTCATAACCCCCATATTATTTAGTATTCTTTGCATATATTGCCTTGATTCAACATCATATATATTAACTTTTTTCATTAGCCTTTCTATTGGTGCACCAAATACTTTGAATCCCTCCTCATATTCCTCTATATACCAATTTTCATCAGGTAAATCCTCAAAATCATAAATTTCATCAATCTGTACTAAATCTTCTACTGGTATAGTTTCAAGTTCCTGTGCAATATATTCAATAATTTCATCTAATCCATTATTTGTAGCAGCTGATGCTTCAAACAATTTTATATTTTCTTTCTCACATACTTTTTTTAAATCTTCTAAATTCTCTTTTTCACTAAGAGAGTCCATTTTGTTAGCTACAACTATTTGCTTTCTTTTATACAATTTTTCACTATATTTTTTTAATTCATTATTGATAGTATAAAAATCATCTACTGGATTTCTGCCCTCACTCCCTGTAATATCAATAACATGTAAAAGAAGCCTTGTTCTTTCAACATGTTTTAAAAATTGTATTCCAAGTCCAACACCATCACTTGCTCCCTCAATTAATCCTGGAATATCAGCCATAACAAAAGTTTTTCCTGATTTTGTCTTAACTACTCCAAGAGCTGGATCAAGAGTTGTAAAGTGATAATTGGCAATTTTAGGTCTTGCAGATGATACTACTGATATAATGGTTGACTTTCCAACATTTGGATAACCTATTAGTCCAACATCTGCAAGCATTTTTAATTCCAATTCAAGTGTTTTTTCAACACCTTGCTCACCCTGCTCAGCAAAATTTGGTACTTGTCTAGTTGGAGTTGCAAAATGTTGATTACCTCTACCACCTCTACCACCTTTAGCAATAAGAATACAATCATCTTCATTAGATAAATCTGCAACAATAGCATCTTTTTCTACATCTTTTACAATAGTGCCTTTTGGAACAGATAAATACAAATCCTTACCAGACTTACCTGTACATCTTGCTCCCTCACCATTCTTTCCATTATCAGCTTTAAAGATTTTTTTATATTTAAAATCAAGTAATGTATTAATATTTTTATCAACTTTTAAATATATATTGCCACCACGACCACCATCTCCGCCATCTGGTCCACCATTAGCAACATATTTTTCTCTTCTAAAAGTCATAGCACCATTTCCGCCATCACCTGATTTTACTTTTATTTTTACGTAGTCTATTAACATATTTTCTCCTTACATCTTACTTATTCTATTCTTTTCATATTATTTACTAATTATTCAAAATAATTTATTTTCATAGCCTCTTTTATTCTTTTCATATTTTCTTTTGCTTTTTTTCTGGCATTGTTTGTTCCATCAATCAAAATTTGATCAATTAATTCAGGGTGTTCATCATAATACTTTCTTTTCTCTCTAATTGGTTGTAAATACTTAGCTATGTTCTTAGCAAGTTCCCTTTTGCAAGCAACACACCCTCTATGACCTGCTTTACACTCTCCAAATACTGTATCAACAGTTTCTCCACTAAATAACTTATGATAATACGCAACCATACAAACATCAGGGTCAGCCTTATCATCTTTTTTTATTTTTTTAGGATCTGTTACTGCTGACATAACTTTCTTTGTTATAGTTTCCTCATCATCACTAAGATAAATTGCATTACCCAAACTTTTCCCCATTTTGCTATTTCCATCAAGACCTTTTACTCTAGGAAATTTACTAACTAAAGCTTCTGGCTCAGTTATTACACTTCCATAAATACTATTAAATTTTCTAACAATTTCTCGTGTTTGTTCAATCATAGGTAACTGATCTTCTCCAACAGGTACTAAGTCTGCATTAAATATAGTTATATCTGCTGATTGACTAACTGGATAACCTAAAAAACCATAAGTTATACTTTCACCATTATTCCCAAATAATTCTTTTTTTTGTGCAATTTCATTTTTTACAGTAGGATTTCTTTGTAATCTTGAAATTGTTACTAAATTAGAATAAAATACTGTTAATTCTGCAATTTCTGGTATCATTGATTGTACAAATATAGTTGTTTTATCTGGATTTATACCACATGCTAAATAATCCTTTACAAGCTCCTTTACACTATTTCTTACTTTTTGAGGATTTTCAAAATTATCTGTAAGAGCTTGTACATCTGCTATCATTATATATTGCTCATATTCATCTTGAAGTTTTACTCTATTTTGCAATGAACCAAAATAATGTCCTATATGTAATTTTCCAGTAGGTCTATCACCTGTTAAAATTACTTTTTTACTCATAAATATCACCAAACTTTCTATTAATATAAAAATTACATATTAAAATTAATATGTATTATTATATCTTTATAATACTATGCTCTATACGAAACATTATTACATAAAATCACAACTTTATATTCCATTACTCATAGTATCAGCATATACTTGTCCAAATAATTCATAATCAGTTAGATTTGCTAATTTAAACGAAAACACTTTTTTTATATCCGCCTTAACTACATAATTTATGGCAACTGCAGTAGCTTTTGATAACTGTATATATCTTTTTTTATCAAATTTTTGAGCACAATTATTACATACAAAGGTATTAGTAACATAATCATAATTAATATGGATAACATCATTTTCAAATAATTTATTTTGGCATATAGAACATTTATCAAATCTTGGAGCAAAGCCCATTAATGCAAACAATTTTATCTTAAAAGTTGCTACTACAAAATTTACATCTTTTTCGTAATTTTGTAAAATATATATTGTATTTAAAAATAATTTTAATATATTTGATGTATCTTCATTCTCATTAGTTACAGTATTCAAAATTCTTGTAAGTTCAAATACTATTTGTAATTTATCAAAATCAACACGTAATTTATAAAAAGTATTGAGTACTGTTGCTGAATTTACATAATAGTAACTACTTCTCTTATATAAAATAAACTCACTATATACTAAATATTGTGAGTTTGCAAGTATTGGACTATTGCTTTTCTTTGCTCCCTTTGCTATACATGAAATTTTACCAAGATTGTCCGTAAGTATCGTTATAATTTTATCATTATCTTTATACTGCACTTCCTTTATAACTATCCCCTTGAGCTTTACTAAATTCACCTATATCTTCCACCTTTATTTGATTTTTAAGACCCGCTATTTTTTTATATTCTAAAAAGCTTTCTAAACTCCCTGTTTTACAAAAGCTATTCCATGCTAATTTTTCATACATACTATCACCTACTAATATATTATGTAGATAAAAAAATTATATACAAAAAATTAATAATTTTCATAATTTTTCTAATACTTTGATTTTATGTTTTTCAAATACATTTCATTTTGTTGCCATTTTTCTCTTACCTTTACCCAAAGTTTTAGATTTACTTTATCCTCAAGCATTCTTTCAATATCTACTCTTGCAGACGAGCCAATCTTTTTTAACATATTTCCAGATTTACCTATTATTATTCCTTTATGTGACATTTTTTCACATATAATATTGGCTTCTATATCATATACATTTTGATTATTTTTATTTTGCCTTAATTTAAACTTTTCAATCTCAACTTTTATACCATGTGGTACTTCTTCATCTAAGTTATTTAATGCTTTTTCCCTAATTATTTCCTCTGCAAGCTCCCTTTGTGTTATATCAGTTATATCATCATCAGAATAAATTTTTTCTCCCTCAGGTAAATATTTTTCAACATATTTTATTAACTCATCTATGCCATCATTCTTGTATACGGAAATTGGTATTATTTCTTTAAAACTACCGCCTAAACTTTGAATATAATCGTTATATTCAGACATTATTTCAAGAATTCTACTCTTCTCAATTTTATCTATTTTATTAATCCCTAATATAACAGGCTTTCCTGTATCTACAACTTTTTTAATGATTTCTTCGTTTGCTTTATCAATTTTTGGCTTTGATGCATCTACTAAATAAATAATTACGTCAACTGTATTAATAGAACTAACTACTCCCTCCATCATATATTTGCCTAATTTATTTTCACTTTTGTGAACTCCTGGTGTATCAATATATATCATCTGTGAAGTTTCACTTGTAATTATTCCTTTTATATTAAACCTAGTAGTCTGAGGTTTAGGAGTAGTTATAGCTACTTTAAATCCAACTAATTTATTTACTAAAGTTGATTTTCCTGCATTTGGTTTTCCAACTACTGTAATATATCCTGTTTTAAACATAATTCCTCCATTTAAACAAATAACAAAAATAAATAATATGTTATTTGTTTAATGCTTTATATCTTTTTCATTAACTTTTATATGTACATCATCTAATTGTTGCTTTGATACAACTGATGGAGCATTCATTAATAAATCACGTGCTTTACTATTTTTTGGAAAAGCTATTACCTCACGAATATTTGCCTCATCCAAAAGTAGCATTACCATTCTATCTATTCCTGGAGCAGCACCTGCATGTGGTGGTGCACCATATTGAAAAGCATTATACAATGAACCAAATCTATTTTCCACATCACTTTCTGAGTATCCTGCTATCTCAAAAGCTTTTTTCATTACTTCTATATCATGATTTCTAACTGCTCCAGATGCAAGTTCATATCCATTACAAACTAAATCATATTGATATGCTAATACATCAAGTGGATTCATAGAATTTAATACTTCTAGCCCACCTTGTGGCATTGAAAATGGATTATGACTAAATTCTATTTTCCCTTGATCATTTAATTCATACATAGGAAAATCTACAATAAAACAAAATTTATATACATTTTTATCAATTAATTCTAATCTTTTTCCAAGCTCGATTCTAACATCTCCAGCATCTTTGCATGCTTTTAAATAATTATCTGCTACAAAGAATACTGCTTCGTTAGGCTTTAATTTAAGCTTTTCTACAAGCATATCCTTTGTATTTCCTACTACAAATTTTGCTATTGGACCATTTACTTCCATATCTTCTGAAACTTTTGTCCAAGCAAGTCCTTTTAAACCTAGTTCTTCTACTGCAAAAGTACCCATATTATCAAAAAACTTTCTACTAACATCAGTTGCATCTATTTTTATTGCTTTTACTGTTTTGTCTTTAAATACTTTAAAATCAGTATCTTTGAATACTTCTGTGACATCTTCTATTACAAGCGGATTTCTAAGATCTGGTTTATCTGTTCCATATTTGTCCATTGCCTCTTTATACGGAATACGTTCAAATGGTGTACTACTTATTGACTTTGTAGTAAAGTTTTTAAAAGTATCAAAAATTACAGTTTCTAATGTTTTAAGTACATCTTCTTGCTCAGCAAAAGACATTTCAAAATCAAGTTGATAAAACTCTCCTGGAGATCTATCAGCCCTAGGATCCTCATCTCTAAAACAAGGTGCTATTTGATAGTATTTATCAAATCCAGAAATCATTAATAATTGTTTAAATTGTTGTGGTGCTTGAGGTAATGCATAAAACTCACCTGCATGCAATCTACTTGGTACTAAAAAATCCCTTGCACCCTCTGGAGAAGAATTTGCAAGTATTGGTGTTTGAATTTCTACAAATCCAAGTTCATCCATTTTATCTCTTAAATATTTTAATACTTTAGATCTAAATATTATTTTACTATGAATTTTTTCATTTCTAAGGTCTAAAAATCTATATTCAAGCCTTAAATCTTCCCTTACATTTTCACTTTCATCAACTTTAAATGGTAATACATTTCTAGCTTTGCTTAATACTTCTAAACTATTTATTCTAACTTCTACTTTACCAGTTTTTATGTTCTCATTAATAGTTTCCTCATCTCTTTTTATAACTTCACCATCAACACATATAGTTGATTCATCAGGTATCTTTCTTATCTGTTCTAAGAATTTAACTTCATTTGTTACTAATTGAGTAACTCCAAAATGATCTCTTAAATCAACAAACATTACTGAACCTAAATCCCTTACAGTTTTTACAAATCCAGATAATTTTACCATTTGACCTACATTAGTTAAATCTAATTCGTTACAATTACATGTTCTATACATAATATATTTCTCCTATTCCTTTATCATCTTTTCTATTTCTTCTTGATTAAAATTAATTGTAGTTTGTTTACCATTCTCCATATTTTTAATAGTGCACTCATTATTCTTAATCTCATTTTCTCCAATTATACACACATTTCTTGCGCCTAATTTATCAGCATATTTTAATTGTGCTTTAAAACTTTTCTCAGATATATCCATATCAATACTATATCCTGACATTCTAAGTTTATCTACAATTTCTTTTATTACAGTATATTTTGAGCTATCCATTACTACAAAATATATGTCTATTCCCTTTTTTAATTTATCATAAATTCCATTTTCTTTAAGTAAAATGACTACTCTATCCATACCAATTCCAAACCCTACTGCAGGTGTACTAGTTCCGCCTAATATTTCAACTAATTTATCATATCTACCGCCACCACCAACAGCCAAATTTAAATCTTTTGAAGTATATTCAAATACAGTCCTATTGTAATAATCAAGACCTCTAACAATTCCCTTATCTACGATATATGGAACATTTAATTTAGTTAATATATCTTTTACTTGTTCAAAATTTTTGCTACATTCTTCACATAAATAATCAGTAATCATTGGAACATTTTCAAGTTCTTTTCTACATTTTTCTTCTTTGCAATCTATAATTCTCATTGGATTTTTTTCATACCTAATTTTACATGTATCACACATATTAGCAAGTCTAGGTTTTATATATTCCTTTAATTTTTCAATGTAATTTTTTCTACACTCACAACAACCAATAGAATTTATACTAAGTTCTACTTTATCTACTAAATTTAGCCTTTTAAATAATTCATAAGATATAGTAATTGCCTCAATATCTGCAAATACAGATGCACTACCAAATATTTCTAATCCAAATTGACTAAATTCTCTATACCTTCCTTTTTGCATTTTTTCATATCTATACATATTCCCTGTGTACCAAAATTTAAGTGGACTTGGCATAGATGAAAAACCATTTTCGATATATGCTCTAACAATACCAGCCGTAAGTTCTGGTCTAAGTGTAATACTCCTACCTCCCTTATCTTCAAAAGTGTACATTTCTTTATTTACTATATCAGTTTCATCTCCAACCCCTCTAGCAAATAACTCAGTTGCTTCAAATACAGGTGTTCTTATTTCATTTATATTATATTCTTCTGCAATTTTACGTATATTTTCTTCTATAAATTGCCATATTTTTATATCATCAAAGTACAAATCATTAGTACCTTTTGGTTTTGTAATCTTCATAATAACCACCGACTAGATTATACCATAAACTTGACATATATGCAATTATTTTTGTATTATTTTTAATCTACAAGTTTTAATTTTTACATAAATAAAAATAAATATTAATAATACAATAAAATTTTATTATTTTTTATCTATATATATCTATTTATATGTATATAATTATAATTATAATTCTTTTATAATACTTTAATTTGCAAAAATAAAAAACGCTAGATTTAACTTCTTGCGTTTTTATTTAAAATTATTCTTTATACTACTATTATGCTTTTCCATAAATCATTTTTTGTTTAAATCTGTCATATTCTTCCCACTTTTCTTTTTCTTCTTTTGAACATATATACTCACTATATCTAACAGATAACAAAGATTTAGTTTCAGGCAATAAATTTTGCTTATACAAAGGTAAATTCCAGTCGTAATCAAAAATATATCTATTATCTTTTTTTTGACTTATTGACTTTCTTACATTAAGTGGTATTCTCTCTTTTATATCTTTATCCATTCTAGCTATAATATAACTTAATTGAGTAAATGCCTTAGTATATTTTTCCATATAAACCTCCCTTTTTATTATAAACTATATTTGTATATCTATATTTTTATCTTCTTTAGAAATAAGAATTTCTTCTAAATGCTCTCTTGCATCTTCTCTATCTAATAGAGCTTCTTGTTTTACTGTAGTCTCAATTTCCTCTTTAGTTATTATTTCACCCTCTTTATCAAAAAAATCACTCTGATCATATTCATAATCATCATAACATGGTTCAATATATAACCAATTAGTAAGCTTTTGAAAAGCACCCCCTTCAGCAAAAATCATAGTTTTATAATCTAATCCAAATCTATTTTTGCACAAATTTATACAACTATTTAATTCCTCTCCAATATCTTCACTTTTTATTCCTAAATTGTCATAAAAATATTTATTCTCCTTCTTTTCATACATTTTTCTTTCATAATAGGAATAAAATTCTTCATCAAAACTATCATTTCCTATATCATTTATTTTTTTCTCATCAAGCCAGTTTATAAAATCATTATACATAACTGATTTTTCTACTTTATTATCATCATAGTTTAATAAATTTAGTTCATTGACTGCATTTGCAAAATCCTTATCTATTTTTTCTCTACTAGTTTTACATGACATTACTATTTCAAAATTTTTATTTGAATAATATGGTACTGCTACCTCTACGGATTTATCTATACCATATATATCAGGTCCATCATACTCATCAACCATAACAAATCCATTATACTTGCCTTTATATACCATATCTTCTTTTATATTATTACTTTTGAAGAATACTAAATTTAAATTTTTTTCATTTATTTCATCTTCAAAATTGTTATATTCCTGCAAATATGGAATAACAGAAGAAGCATTTAAAAGTACTTGCTCTCTATTATTCATACACATAAAAGTATAATAATCATAATTTCCAATATTGCTACTTTCCCATACTCGTTCTCCATCATATGAGATTGATTCAACAATTCCATCTTGCTTAAATTCATCTAATTCTTCATCACTCATAATTCTTGCTAATATCATCGGAAAACTCATATTTCTGTTTGTATTTTCATATTCAATTTTCTTATGTATTAATTTTATGCTCTCAAGCTCTATTATTTCTTCTAACTCTGTATTATAATATTGACTTATATATTCTTTATATGGATTTGTACTATCAGCCATATCAAATTTATATAGCACTTCATATCCATTTATATTTTTTCTTAATAATTTTTCTTTTTGTTTATTTACAAAATCATAAAATTCAGTAGGAGCCTCATACTCTTCACCCAAATATTTCTTTAATAAATTAAGTTTCTCATCAAAATTACTAAAATCCTCAAAAATTTGTAGCCCATTAAAATATGATTGCTCAGCAATATATTCAAATGGAGTTATATCTCCTAATATATTAGCTATGTTATTTATTTTTTCATTTATTTTATCAGATTTATCCAAAACAAATTCTCTTCTTATTACTTCTATTTTTTTTCTTAAATCTATAAATTCACCTAATTTCATATAAACTTTCCCTCTCTAAATATTTAATAATAAATTCTATATAATTTTCTTAATTTATCAGTATTCTTCTATTTCGTTAAAAACAATTCACACTTATTATTCATCATAATCTTATTACAATTTTTTATTTTAATATTATAATCTCTAAATCAATTATAACATAATATTATTATCTGTAATTTTTATATAAATATCTACAAAGCATAATCCCTATAAATGTTTTAAATATTGCTTCTATAATATAAATAGGAGATACTCCCTCATAAGTACTATACATCTTAGGTAGCCCCATTATAATACGAACTATATTTTTATTTTCACTAAATCCCATTCCTGTAATTTGTGGTTTAAAATCAAAATCAATATATATTAATATATAAATTGAACTAATAAATAAGTATAATATTATTAATATTATAAGTAATTTAAAAATTTTATTTCTCATTTTTACACCTTTATCTAATATATTTCTATTCCATTATTATCTACACTTTCATTTTTTATTGGTTCAAAAGCTAATATAGTTTTAAAAATTATTGGTATAAATAACAATCCAAAACCAAATGCTGTTCCATGTCCAAAAACTCTTGCTAAGTAAAATTTATTTACAATTGATATAACACCTAAAGCCATCCAACCAAAAAATGGAAAAAAATATAGTAGCATAATCCATGGAGTTATTCCACATATTTGATACATTACAATTTGATTATATATTGGAATAATAGCAGCAATTCCAGGTTTACCTGCTTTTGAATAAATTCTCCATCTTAAAATAATATTATATATAATTAATACTATTAGCACTGTTACAATATTTTTAATAATCCTATTACTAAGTATAAATTTACTTGCAATTCTAATTTTTTTATCCATTGGTGTATCTTGAATAACACTATCTAAAACTTGTTCTGGAGTATATCCATCTTCTATTTTTTCTTTTATTTGTTCAAAATCAATATCATCTTCAATTATTTTTCTTAAATCATTAGTATTTGTCGCCTTTATAAATGTAGTTATTGAAGATATTACATCAGGACTAAATCCCTCTTCCTCTATTTCCTTGGCATTTTCTTCTATTATATCAGCTATTGTATCAGGTGGACATATTTGTATTACATCATCATATATTTTCAATATTTCCTCTTTTGAAATATTTTCAAGATTAACATTTTCAAAATATTCACTTAATTTTTTTTCAATATCACTATACTTCATATTTTCCTCTATAGCTTGTACTTGCTCATATCTTACACATGAAAATATCACTATTGATACTAATAATACTATTTTAAACATTAATTTTTTTATATGTTCCATTTTCCCCCCTTAATTCTTTTAAGATGAATTCATAAAAAATAATATTGCTAATTTTCCTTCCTGGTTATAAACATACTCATCACTTAAATAATTTTCTATTTAAATTTCTTTATTAATATAGATACCATGTAATTGCCATATTTTATCGATACTATTCCACAATCATTTCTAAAATTTTGATATTTTCACTCCTCATAACTATATAATTTTCAATATGCTTTTTAACTTATTTATATATTCTCTCAATCCCATCAAGCTTTCTCTTTTTATTCATGACAAATTTTATGACAGACTTATAACTAATTTTAACAAATTATAGCAAAAAATAATTAGTCTGAAAATAATCCTAATTTATTATATACACTTAAAAAATCTTCTTCTAATTTTCTATTATCCATAAGTTCATCCTTTTGGTCTTTAATGATATATTCAAATTGTTCTATTCCTTTATATTCTATTGCTATCCTTATAGAGCTTTTTACATCTTCTGAAAGTTTATCCCAATAATTATTGCATATAAAACAAATATCATATAAATCTCTTATCTTATCTCTTCCTGAATATGCCATTGTTTTCATTAAGCAAAGTTCATTTATACGATAAACTGTAATTCCATTTATTTTGGTAAATTCACTTTCCTTTATATTGTTTCTTCTATAAGATACTTCTATTTTTAATCTTTGCATATCCTCATATTGAATCATAAATCTTTTAGTTGTATCAGTATCTTTTGGCACAGTATATGTATATCCTTTTAATTTGCAAAAGTCGTCTACTATTCTTAATATATTTTGTTTAGATTTTGCATCTAAATCAATATCTTCAGAAAATCTATCT
Source organism: uncultured Clostridium sp. (assembly GCA_948470565.1). Classification (GTDB taxonomy): domain Bacteria; phylum Bacillota; class Clostridia; order TANB77; family CAG-465; genus CAG-465. Next base: position 4,896 of record CAOKPF010000034.1, on the reverse strand, counting down.
AAACTATAACAGGTAAGTAATGATGTTCCACCTTTTAATATAAAGTTATCTGTTCTTTTATTTAAAAATTCTAGAAATTCATTAATAATGACATTGTGTTTATCTCTCCAATCATTATACATTTATACTAAACTCCTTCTTATAGTTTACCCACTCTTTTAAATATTCTTTTGTCATAAATTCATCTATTTGGATCCAATGTGGTAAATTGGTCATTAATAAAACTTTTCTAAATATTTCTTTATTGTATTCTTTTGTCACTAAAAAGTCTTTATTCATTCCTTGAGCTACAGTAAAATTTCCTATATACAATAAATATAAAATAGCTCTTAAATGATTTGCTACATTATACTTTTCTTTATGTTCTGGAATCATTTTATTTTTTTAAATTCTTCTTCTTCATCTTCTTGTGATTCTTTTTTTTCCTTTAAATTTTCTAACATAGATAATCTTTTAATATCATTGTCTATAAAGTTTTGTAATATTGGTATATCTTCTTTTGCAGTATTAAATATTGTTTTAGAATCCATGATGTCATATCCATGTGCTACATGATTTCTCATTCCTCTAATTGCATTCCAATTCATTTCATTTTTAGTTTCCTCTAAATATTCAGAACTTAAATGATTTACTAATTCTCCTATTTGAAAAATTTTCATAGATACTGAATCTTTAAAATCATCATCTTTCAAAAATGTATTAAAATCATTCTTAAATCTTTTTAAAGTTACTTTAATCTTTTCACAATAAGTTTTCATTTTTATTAAAACTGTTAAATCTCTACGTAAATTACTCATAAATTACAATCCTTTCTTTGCAAACTTCCTTATAAAAGTATTTATTTTCTTCATATTTTAGACTTTCTTCTGTTAATATATCAACCTCTTTTTTTAAAATTGCTATTAAGTCATTTTGAAGACTAGCAAGTTCTAATAACGTTCTAAGTTCTCCTTTTTCAATAATAATATCTATATCTGAATCTTTAGTAGCTTCACCTCTTGAATATGAGCCAAAAATATAAGCTTTTTTAATTCCATATTTTTCTAAAATTTTTTGAGTTATTTTTTTTATTTCATTAATAGAATATATTTTATTTGATTTAGTAATTTTTAAATCTAACATACTATTTTAATCTCCTTTTTTATATCCATTAATAGTATAACATACTTTATTTATTTTATCAATTTAAAATAGTTATTTGATAGTATAAATTTTTAGTAGGAATTTTCTTTAATGATTTTTCAAACCATTTAGTAGCTTGATTTTTAAGATTCCTATCTAATTTTATATTTTTATCTTTATTGTTGATTAGCGAATTAATAACTACTAAAAAAATCAAATTAAAAGATTCATTTAGGAATAATATTGTTGGAAACTATGCACATAAAATGTGCATAATTTCCCAAATCTATTTTCCACTTTTTATTAACTTTTTACTTGACATTTACACGATTATAAAAAGTAGCCTATTTCATGACAGATTTCATAACAAAACTATGACAAATTATAACAAAAGCAAAAAATCAAAAAAGATCTCCTAAACCTATTGAAATAAGTATATTAGAGGATTTAAGCATAAAAAAATATATTGTATTTTTAAAAAATGCAATATATAAAGAAAAACTTCCGTAAGTCTTGTTATTATTGACTTACAGAAGCTTATACTATATTAATCTGGCTCCTCGTGTTCGAAACCTTTTATACAAACAACTTATAATTATGATTTAATAAATTATTTAAAAGCAGAATACATATCTGCTTTTTATTTATACATAAAATTTTGCAACATATCCAAAATGCAAGAAATTCTTTTGGCTTCTTTAGAATTAACACCGCACTTATTTATATGTGTATGCATTTCTTTCCTTAATTTTTCGTAATCCTCCACTGTATAATATAGATTTTGTACACTTATTCCTAATTCGCTTGCTATTTTAAATAATGTAGAATATGGTGCGTCATGGATTTCGTTATTTTCTAATTGTTTTAAATATTCTTTATTCAATCCTGTTTTTTCTGCAAGTTGCTTTAACGTAATCCCCCTTTCTTCCCTTAAATCTTTTATAATAAATACAAACATAAAATACACCCCTATATATTATGTAATACTAGCAAGCACTTATCAATGTATATTTTTGGATAATTTGTATATATTTTCATTTTTTTACACTTTTTTTCAAAAAAAAGTATTGACATATACCGTACGGTATGATATAATATAAATGTAAGGAGGTGATACAATGATACTCTTTATATTAAAGTGTAAATCAAAAGATTTACTAAAAAGATTAGAAGCCATACAGACCTATGCACAAGCTTCTAATCAATAACACTAAGGTAAGGGAGATATCCCTTACTAATTTATATAATAACATAATAAAAGTAAAAAATCAAGTTAGGTGGTGAAAAAATGGAAAATAAGAAATTTGAATATAAAACAAGATACCAAAAAGAAAAATTAAAAAGAATATACATTGATATACCAAAAGAACTTGGGGAAAATTTTGATAAAAAATTAAAAGAGCAAAATTTAAGTAGAGCTGATATTCTACTGCCAGAAATTAAAAAATTTTTAAACATGTAAAAGGGAGTTGTTACACTCCCTATACTATATCCTTTTACAATAATCTAAACAAATCCAGCCTACATTATTCATTAAATGTCCCCAGTTCCCCTGCACTCTGTCAATGCCTTGCTTTGAACCATATGGTATTGCATTAGCTGTTTTTTTATGATTTGTTCCTGCTCCAGCTCGTACATTTACGCCTTCTGGTGCTGTTACTTGGTAACTACCTGGCTCGTATTTAGAACTTGTTACAGTATCTGCACAGTCAAAGCCTTTATTATATCTTAATATGCACCTATATCCGCCAAAAGGTTGATCTCTATATCCTACTGCTAACCTATTTATACCATTTTGGTCGAAAAACTTAAAATTAGCGTCTATGAAACCAATATGTCCATATCCTCCACCATAATTAGCACCATATACAAGTATATCTCCCCTTTGTAAAGGCGTTCCTGCTGGCAATTTTGTAAAACCAGCTGGTACATTATATTCCCAGTCCTTAGCATTTCCATGTGCTTTAAAAGGTATTCCTAGTACTTGATATAACATCTGTTGTATCAAGCTTACACATTGACCTTTATATTTACCATTAGGTGGTGGATTTGCCACACTTCTTTGATTTAATGCCCAATCTCCAAATTCTCTTAAATTCATTATTCTTCACACTCCTCATCTATTTTATATGTTTCTCCTTGAAAATCTTGATCTACTTCATTTTCCATTTTTTTATTCCTCCCTTGTTATTCCTTTTATAGCCCACATACAAGCTTCTTCTAATTTTGTTAAAGTTAAACTTTTTTCTCTACTATCTTTCATGTTTTCTAATATAAATTTGGTTACTTCTGTAAAACTTTCCCTTGTTTTGTTAATTTTTTCTTTTTGATATGTATCATTTGAATATACTGCATTCATTAGATTTCTTGCTTTTTCTTCCATTATTTTATTCCTCCTTTACAACAACATAATAAATTTACCATAATTTTTAGCTACTTCATACTCAATCTTGCAACCTCTTGCATTTTCCCAGCCTTTCATAAATACAACTGCATCTACATCAGCAATAAATTCTATTGACTTTGCCAAGCACCTTATTGCGTAGTCATCTCCTATTCCATATACAAAATTGTCTATTACTGTGTTTAATACCTTGTGTCCACTATCAAGCAATCTTTTCTCAACTTTTTGTCTTTCTTTTGTGATTTGTTCATTTGTTTTGCCTTCCATAGGTTGGCTTATCATTACTTTCATAATTTGTTCCTCCATATTTTCATTTTAAGACACTTTTTAAAGCATAGCAATATACTTACTATGCTCTATTTTTCGTTATTTTTATCATTTTTTTGGTATTGTGTACCAAAATAAAAAGCAATCACAATTTGAAACAAACTATAAAATTGTTCCCCATTAATAAATTGCTTATATGTAAAATATATAAATGCTACTGTCATAGCTATTGTAACAAAGCTTTTAATATCGCTCCATGCTTTTTTCAAAATATTACTCCTTTCTTTATTTTATCCCTAGTTTAAATAAACAAAATGCTAACACTGCATAAAATAAATAATCTATAAGCTTATCCCATTTTAGTCCTTTTACTTTACTCTCCTCACTTATTTTTTTATTTATATTTTCTATGTTTGCTTCCACATTTCCCATTCTATAATTCATTTTTTCCATTATAGCATATGTTTTTTCTAATTCAGATATTTTCTTGTCATGCTCTCCTATTTCTTTTTCGTTAGCCTTTATTTTTTCTTCCATTCTTGCAAGTCTTTCATTCTCCATATTCTCCACCTCCTACTAGCGCCTTATTGTTATATCACTAACTTCTGGCTCTGCATTCGTTATATTACCACGATTATCTGTAACTCTTACAGCTAAATGTACAGGATATGTTTCTTCTGGAAAATCTGCAATTGCTATATTACGGCTAATTTCTCCTGTAATCTTATTATCTGTAATTTTCCAATTTGACTTACTTAGTTCTTGCCAATTTGAGCCTTCATCACCAAATGTAAAGGAATATTCTATTCTGGATATTATATCTGCGTTGCTAACAAATATGCTACAACTTATTGCATTCGCATTCACTTTCATGGTTGAAAAATCTCTTTTAGGTGTTATAGTACAAGAAGATGAAGATGTTATACTTGGTGTAATTACCATATTAAATGCTTCTGTATTCGTAGTAATAACATTACCACTTTTTCCTGTTACAGTTGCATATACATATACTTCTTTGTTATATCCAGAAATTTCTATTTCTCCTCCAGTATAATCTATCCAAACGGCATCAGATCCATCTGCATTTTCACATATAGCATATT